>NZ_JAVKPK010000053.1:0-26068 GCF_031461075.1 Methanosarcina baikalica
TTCTTTTTATTATCCTGATGTTAATTCTATATATTCTGGGTCCTAAAACCATTTATGAACCCTAAACGTATTCGAACTATTATATCCGGGAAACCGGGCAACGGGCCGGTTGCTTACTGGATGAGCCGCGACCAGAGGGTAGACGATAACTGGGGGCTGCTTTTTGCTCGAGTAATGGCGCTGGAGGCAAGTGTGCCTGTAGTTGTAGTCTTTTGTCTGGAGAAAGGGTTTTTAGGATCCAGAAGAGGACATTATGAATTCATGCTCAAAGGATTGCAGGAAGTTGCCAGCACTTTTGCTCGGAAAAAGATCCCTTTTTTCTTCTTGCTAGGAGACCCTGGAATAAGAATACCGGAGTTTGTCAGTGAATACAGGATTGGCACTCTCATTACTGATTTTAGCCCACTTCGGGTTAAGGGGGCCTGGATTGAACAAGTCGTATCCGGAATCGATATTCCCTTCTTTGAGGTGGATGCCCACAATGTCGTCCCCTGCTGGGAAGCTTCTCAAAAACATGAATATGCTGCCCATACATTCCGCCGGAAACTTTATAGGGTTCTACCAGAATTTCTCGAGGAGTTCCCGGAACTTGAAGAAGGTCTTGAATTCTCTAAAATTCCTGCTGGCTCCGGAAAATTGGGGCCTTTCCTGAGCATACAGGAAAGCAAGATTGAAACTCTTCTTCCTTATAAGTTTCTTGAGGAAAATGCTGGTCCCTTCTCTGAACCGGAACATTTCAAACCCGGAGAAAAAGCTGCTAGAAAAATGATGGATGATTTTCTTGCTAAAAAGCTTGACTCCTACCTTACTCTTCGAAACGACCCAACGAAAGATGGAGTATCTGACCTTTCCCCTTACCTCCATTTCGGACAGATCTCGGCCCAGAGGGTCGTTCTTGAGGTGGAAAAGTCAAAAGCTGACCCTGAATCAAAGAAAGCTTTTCTGGACGAGATTCTTGTATGGAAGGAGATTGCAGACAATTTCTGTTATTACAATCCCCTGTATGATAATTTTGAAAGCTTTCCGAACTGGGTAAAAGAATCTTTGAACGCTCACAGACATGATAGGAGAGAGTACCTGTATACGCTTGAGGAGTTCGAAGCAGGAAAGACACATGATCCTCTCTGGAATGCTAGCCAGATGGAACTCCTCAGCAGAGGTAAAATGCACGGCTATATGCGGATGTACTGGGCAAAGAAAATTCTCGAATGGAGCGAATCTCCGGAAAAAGCGCTTGAGATTGCAATCTACCTGAATGACAGATACGAACTGGACGGAAGAGATCCTAATGGATATGCAGGAATTGCCTGGAGTATCGGAGGAGTTCATGACAGGGCCTGGAAGGAAAGGAAAATTATTGGGAAGCTCCGATATATGAGTTACGAGGGCTGTAAACGGAAGTTTAACGTCAACGCCTATATTTCAAAATATCCGGTTCAAGGGGCTCCTGAAGAATAAAAGGGTTCATTTAAAGGGTTAATGTTTGCAAAAAATATCATACCTGAGTTCCCTGGCTTCAATTTTTCTGCTTTTTCACGTTCCTCTTCTTTTTTCCGGTCTTCTTAACTTTGTTTCAGTCATCTATAATAAGGGAAAAATCAACTTATATTATGTGTTTATTATATATCTATCCTCAATAAAATGCGATCAAATGTAACGGGGGTGATAGCTATGGCAGACAAAAGTTCGATTGACTGGCTTGCACTTGTGCTTGTTATAGTAGGCGGCCTGAACTGGGGGCTTGTTGGCCTCTTCGGTTTTGATCTTGTGGCAGCCATTTTTGGGGATATGAGTATACTTTCCAGAATAGTGTACTCCCTTGTGGGGCTTGCGGCAGTTTATATGATCTACTTTGCCACCAAAAAATAAAATAGAAACGAGTTAAAGATAATTTCTTAAAAGCTACTTTCGGGTATAACCCTCGAAAGATGCTATGCCCGGTCAGGCTTCAAATTTCTTTACAACAGGTTGGATTCAAAATGATAGGATACAAAATTATCCTCTTAATTTGATTTTTTTTGTATCCCTTTTTCTCTTATAATTGCGCTTTCTCTTTTAATGCTTTCAGTTCAGAAAGCACTTTTTCGGCATGCCCTGTGGCTTTAACATTGTCCCACACTCTGGAGATTTCTCCTTCTGGATTTATAAGAAAAGTTGTCCTGACAGCGCTTGTAACTTCTTTGCCCCTGAAGGTTTTTGGGTGCAGGACATCATATGTTCTGTGGATATTTGCTTGCTCGTCTGAGAGCAGCTTTATTTTAAGTTCTTTCTTTTCGATAAATAGTCTATGTGATTCGACACTATCCCTGCTAACCCCGATAACTACTGCGTTTTCAGCTTCAAAATCCTTTCTCAAACAACTGAAATTCTTTGCCTCCAGGCTGCACCCAGGCGTGTTATCTCTCGGATAAAAGTACAGGACAACCCATTTTCCTCTAAGGTCTTCAAGGCATATCCGGTTACTATCCTGGTCCAACAGGCAAAAATCAGGAGCTGATTGACCTACTTTCAGTGAAGTTTTTACCATATTTTTTCCCCTGATAAATCCATGCCGCAATATTGCGGCTACTTAATAATCATTTAAAAATTATATAACTTAATCTTATAATTTTAAATTCTATTTAATATGGCTCTGTAGAAATCCGCTGAAATAAAGAATCTCCGTTAATTTGAACTGAATGACCATTCATTTTCAGTCTTTGCAGCTGATTTAGATAGCTTTTCTACAACCGAATTTTTATTTTGGAAATCTTACTAAAGGGCCTGAACCTCAAGAAGTCTTCATTTGAAGGAAAGATGCAGGTTTATATTTCATTTAGGACAGATTTCCTTAAGACCAGCGACCACATCAGCAAGAAGTTCAACGGGAATTCCCATTATCATTTCTTCGTCTGTAATCTTGGTGTAATTCCTGCTGCCGCTGCAACCGACCGTAACTCCGATTTTGCCTTCTTTATATGTCTTCACAACGCCGTCAGAGCACAAGCTCTGTTTTCCTGCGAAACTGGTTTCAATTCTGCCTCCAGCCTTGTACATGAAAGCCTGTGTAAGTAGCATAATTTGCCTTGGGTTGCAGATAACCACAACGACATCAGGAGTAAATGAGGTTTTTTCCAGAGGGGCGTACAGGATAGCTTCTGTTGAGTTCGGAGGAAGCTTAGGGACCATCTCAATGGTGCGCCGTGCGGCACTCTGCGTGCTGAACTGTTTGAGTCCTTTATAATAGAATTCTCCACTGGCCACTTTTGCAGGCATTTCCCCGATACCCATTGCACCGGCTCCACCTTTACACATCTGGTCTTCGCCAAGGGTATAGAACTCCTCGCCAGTTCTTCTTACTCTGTCAACCAGCTGGCAGTGCCTCATAGCCTCGTCTACTTTTTTAATTCCATCGGGAATTTCTCCTCCTGTCGGAATTAATTTTACTGCAACAGGGGATGTCTTAAGTTTCAGACATTCAATCATTTCCTGTCCGTAGCTGTTTATTTCTTTTACATCCATATTTTTAACTCCGATATTAACTTTTTTCAACATTTAAATTCCACGTTCTGCGCCTGCACACAAAACGATCACTTCAATATCAGTAATAAAGCACAGATTTTGATGTGATTCATTAGTGCTTTGCCCTTGCAGGAATCATATGGTTCCGGCCAGGTATCGTTTATCAGATCCTTTAGTGGTGCGAGCAATTGCAGGTGCCAGTTGTAGATAACTCCTGCAGCAGCCCATTGTTATAGTCCTGAACAGCATCGGAAACTTTGCCTGTCGCGCCTGCAAATACCTTGATCTTCTTTTCCGCCAGCGACATCAGCGGCCTTCCGCCGATGCCCAAGACAAGTACGGTATCGACATTGTGCGATTTCAGGACGATCGCCGGAGCAGCACAGTTGTGCTCGCCGTCAGGAGACACGTTGCTTACCGCCTCAATGTTCTCAATAGCTTTGTCCTGTACATCTACAATGGTGAAATATTCGCATGAGCCAAAGTGGGCACATACGTCAGATTCCAGTCCACTGTCACTCATTGATGGTATGGCTATTTTTGTCATTTTTTTACACTTCCTGCTTTATTATTTACCGCTGCTTTTCTCCCGTTTTTGGGGCAGCAATAATCGTTCTCAATAAACCTCTTTCCTCTCCCGTCGCCGCCGATGCGGTAAATTCCTTCGGAACCACACTTCGGACAGCTTGAGGGGCGTCCTGTATTGCACTGTAGCTCCCACTCATGCTCGCATGCTTTACAGAGGAATTCGACCTTGCACTCGCTGCTATTTACGTACTCTCCTCCAGAGATCTCGATCGCTTTTCCGTTAACGAGGGCATCAACCACTTTCTGTCGGGCCTTTTGCAAGTCGTTCCAGAAAGTTTTCCGGGAGATCCCCATCATATCAGCGGCTTCGTTCTGCTCGACATGGAGGAGGTCACAAAGGCGGATAGTCTCAAGTTCTTCTATGGATAAGTTGATAATTTCGAGATCGCAGAGCGGGATTTCTCTGGGCTTGTAATAGGTGGCCTTCGGGAGGCACGATACCCTGCGCTTAACTCTATTGACCATCAAATTACACATATGCGATGTATTATATATAGTTTTCTAAATTCGGTGATTCTCTTTAAAATATTTTAATATGTGTGCCTTGATCAAGTCATTGACGAGCAGGATGAACGCAAAATACCTCTCGGTCCCGGAACAGGAAAACTACAAAACAATAGGGAGTGCTTCAACTATTATGAAAAATCTTGAAAAATAGATAAAATGAACTATATAATTGTTTCTTTTGATGTGGCATATATATCTTTTGTTTTGAAGCTCATTTTTTACGTTTCCAGGGGAGCACTGCAGCTTCAAATGTCAGAAGCGGCCCTGCAAACCATCCAGCCCATAAAATAAGTCCGGCTATACCAAGGAAAAAGAAACAAAGCCGTTTTTTTACCGATCTTGAACCATATTCCTCATCCATCAGGCTTAAAATCAGAGCAATGGCTCCAAGCCCCAGACTGGCTAAAATCAGAAAGATAGTAATAAAAATTTCGGGGGAATATGAACTCTTATTTAGTGAAATAAGCATCTGAAAAGCGAACGATAATGCAGTTCCCAGAAAGAAGAAGCCTGCAAGAAATCCGGAGATGCGCGCAGGATTGAAACCGGCTACAACTTCCCTTTTAATGAAAAGTGCCATAAGACCTGCTGTGAGAGTTATTCCCAATGGAGCGAAGATCGAAAATAGGCTCTGCCCCTCCCAGCGGTAAAGTTTTATCTGGCTCAGGGGAACAGATACCCATTCCTTCAAGGTAAATATTTCTTTATACCCAATAACTATCCCGTAATTCCCTTTTCCCTGTGCAGAACCGGCTACAGCGTAATATTTCCCGCTTTTAGGAGCTTCCAGATCAGCCTTGGCAAGAGAATAAAAGGCACTCGGGGAAAATGCTTCATAAACCGGGCTTTCAGGCAGTTCACCGGGAAAAACCTTTACCCCATATCCTTCAGGTACTTCCGCTTTCTCAGGTATTTTTCCCTCATTTGTAAGGCCAGGTCCCATAAGAATCAGATCCGGAGTAAATCCCTGTCTTCCCTGTTCAACGGGAACAATGAGCCCGAGTGCAATCCTCTCCCCCTGTTTCATCTCAAAACTATAGTAACGGAAATCTCCGGGAGCAAGCTGCCCATAAAAGACCCTGGATTTCGCAGGGTTTTCAATGGGAATTGTAGTCTCAGGGCTTTTGCCTTCCCCTCCGAAAATCGGTACGTGGGCAAGCGCAGGAGTGAAATAAAAGTATATAGCAGTCAGAAGAAGCAGAAAAATGCAAGAACGTCGGAATATCCACCGTCTCATAAACTATATCTTCTCGCTAGTATGTAAATATGTATAAGAACAAAAAATCAGACACAGAATCTGAAACTTAATTTCCGGATTAAGTTAACTCTTCTCCATCCGAAACCCTTTCTTAAATGTGCTCGGAATTTATCTTATGAGAATCTGGGACATACCTCCTGAGAGGTTATGCAGGCAGCACCTCCTAGGGGAACACCGTGAGCTGCATGCTTTATGGTCAATTATTACCAATAATAAAAAGGGATATGTCCATCATCCCGAAACCATGCGCTGGAGGGGAAAGCTCAAAGCTCTTTACCTGAGACATGAAGTCATGGTCGAAGAAATGAAAAAACGCGGTTACAAACACAGCACTCCTCTCGATCCCGCACTTGCGACAGGAAACGCTATCCAGGACGAGTTTGTGAATTCTTATGAGGAACAGGTCCGGATCCTGAACGAAAAAGGATGTGAGTGCAGAGTTTAAACCTCCTCTATCGGGTTTTTCGACTGTTTGCGTACAGATGTCTCCATCTTCGAAGTCTCTTTAACAGACCAGAAATGTTGATTCCTTAAAAAACAGGAACTTCAATAAACTGTTCATCTTGAAAGCCAATAAATAGCAGGCTTTTTCTATGTCTGATTATTTCAGTTACGGTGGTTTATTTGGATAGCTCAAGACCTTATTTCAATCCTGAAATAGAAACCCTGGACCGGGGAGAACTTGACGCTCTCATCGAGGAGCGGGTGCGGTATACGGTAAAATATTCGGCAGAAAATTCTCCTTTTTATAGAAAATGGTTTAAAAGTAACGGTGTAGACCCGGCTGAGATTAAAACGCATGAGGATCTTCTGTATCTTCCCGTGATCTCGGGAAGGACTATTCGGGAAAACCAGCCCCCTGAGACAGGGGATTTTATGTTTCGGAGTGTGGGCTGGGAGGATGTTTTCACTATCCATGAAACCAGCGGAACCAGCGGAACTCCTAAGAGCTTTTTCCTTACATGGGAAGACTGGGAACGCTATGCGGAAAAATACGCTCGCATTTTCAGGTCACAGGGCTTCGGTCCGGGGGACAGGGTCGTTGTCTGTGCTTCTTATGGGATGAATGTGGGGGCAAATACCATGACTCTTGCAGCCAGACATCTTGGCATGAGCGTCATTCCTGAGGGCAAATGTACTTTTCCCCTGCGTGTTATCGAAGCCTATAGACCTACAGGCATCGTAGGCAGCGTATTCAAGCTCCTCAACCTTGCAAGGCGGATGCAGGCAGAGGGTATTAATCCTCAGGAATCAGGCGTAAATAAACTGGTCGTGGGAGGAGAAGCCTTTGCTGACGAGTCAAGAAACTACCTTTCTGAAATCTGGGGCTGCCCTGTGTACAATACTTATGGAAGCACGGAAGGAACGATGTGTGGAGAGTGTAATGAGATTTCCGGGCTGCATGTGCCAGAGGACTTTGTCCACCTTGATGTTTATGATCCTCATATAGAAAATTTCGTGCCTGACGGAGAATGCGGTAGAACAATTCTGAGCACACTCCTGCCTGTAGGGGCAAAAGCAGGGAATATTCTTTTAAATTATGATACGGAAGATACGACTGTAGTGATTACACGCAAACAATGCCCCTGCGGAAGGACTCATATGAAAATTATGACCCCGCAGCGAGAGGCAGAAACTGTGTGGGTTGAGGGTGCTCCCTTTAACCGCGTAGACGTGGAAAGGGGCGTCTTCCAGCGTGAAAACATGGACTACCTGACCGGAGAGTATGAGGCTTTTCTTTATGGTGAAGAAGATGAGGGGGAAACTGTACTCCGTGTCAGCATGGAGTGCGAAAATCCTGACACGTGTGACCGAGATCTCATAAAAGAAAACTTTATCCGTACCTTCCTCAGGTATAAGCCTCCCCTTTCCAGGGCTTACAACGAAGGCACCTTCAAAATCGCGTTCAATTTCACAGACCCTCGGGGGCTTGAGTTGAATAAGATCAGGGGTAGGCCTAAAAGGCTTGTGGACAGGCGGTAAAGGCAGAAGCTGCTGGGAAATTATATTCAATACATTTTTTGGAAAGTCTCGTTAAAAAAGAAGCTAGTTAATGCTTCTTTTTAATCTTTTACCATATTTTTATATTTTTTTTCTTCAACAGGCAAGCTCATTTATTTTTTCTGTGAGATATATTCATTATTCCCAAACATTAATATTACTGAAGAGTGAATTACCTTTTAATCAACTCTTTTATATTAGTGACTATGTGAAAAAAACATATATAGTGCTACTTACAATAAGCTAAAGTATTAACTTGCAGATAAATCCGAGATTACCTGGTGATACGATGGAAACAGAACTTATGAGGATAGGGGTTTCTCTTCCCGATACCCTTCTGGGTAAATTTGATGAGATTATTGAAAAAAGAGGTTATTCTTCCCGTTCGGAAGGCATAAGAGACGCCATCAGAAGTTATATTTCCTATTACGAATGGATGGGTGACATTAAAGGCTACCGTGTCGGAACTGTTTCGGTTATTTACGACCACACGAAAAGAGGGCTTTCAAATGCCCTTGCAGATATCCAGCATCACCACTCTCACCTGATAAAATCCTCAGTGCATATCCACCTCGATCATGACAATTGTTTTGAAGTAATTGTCCTGGATGGAGACGGCGAGGAGATTAAAGAACTTGCCGAAGCTATAATGTCCCTGAAAGGGGTTAAATTCTCAAAGCTCACTACTGTAGCATCAAACGATAAGATCTGACCTCCCCTGCCAGGGTAGGAATTAACATTCTAAGCATTGAAAGAAATCGGACCAAAAAAAGGGAAAAATCCCTCCTGATTTCTTCAATTCAAGCCTTTTCAAATTGTTTTCCAATGTACTTCAGGAGCAGACTCCCTAATTCGGTGAAGTCATAGATCTGGAAACTGCGTTCTCTTCGCGAGTCCATGAGGCCTCCTTCCTTTAGAAGCTTAAGATGATAGGAAAGGGCCAAATGCTTCTGGTCCGGCACTCTACAAGGACACCGACACACAGGCTCTGAACTTCGAGAGCTTTGAGAATCCTAGCCGGGTCGGATCTGCAAATACCTTATACAGGCTAACGATTTCTCCCACATCTTCATTTATTGCCTTATGCAGGGCCTCAAGTACATCTTCCGGAAGACGATATGCATCCTTAACTTCTATTATTCTTTTCTCAAACAGTTCTTCCACTTGATCATCAGTTCGAATAAAGCATGTGGTTATTGTTTTAATTCTTTGTGTTAAAGCTTTCAGTTACCTCTTCGATTCTAAGTTGCTTTTGTTTTTTAGTGAGCCCAGGGGCTTTCCTACCATGTTTCTTTATCCCGATATCTTCCAGTGCTGAAAGGCTTTAACAGTCTGCTTTTAACGTATTTTCCCGGTTAAGTTTACCTCACCCTTTTAAAATATCCTTATCCGTACAAAGCACTTCTTTCCACCTTAGTCCGAGTTCCGAGAGAGCAAAACCGCCTCCTATCAGAGTAATTGAGTTCTTTATTATATGATCAAGTACGGCAACGGTAAACCCAATCTCAGGTTCAATTCCTCCAAGCCCGAAGACTGCAGTAAGGGCAACTTCATATGTCCCGATAGCTCCAGGCGTTATAGGAAATATTTTTGCAATATTTCCGAGAGCTACAGCCAGGAAAATCAGAGATATCATGTATGTAGAAGAGAGGCTCACCCCTACTGTCGGAAAGGATTTAAGAACCAGAAAGCAGGTAAAGATATCTATTCCCCATATAAGAAGGGAAGATGCGGTCACTGCCAGAAACGCGCCTGGACGTACAGCAACAATACTCATCTGGCGGAAAAAAACGGATGCAAAGCCCTTTATCTTTCCAAAGCGCCCATCTGGATTATTTTCTGGTTTGAGTGTTTTTTTGGCGCGGCCCTCCCTGAAAGATACAACAAAAAGGGTTGCAAAAAAGAGGACTACTGCTAGCTCGGAAAGTTTTATCAGGTAGTCCATCCAGGGAGCGAGTTCGAAACGGGATGCAGCGCCTGAAGATGCAAGTATTGCTATGGAAGTAATTGCAACTATATCAAAAACTCTTTCTACAGTCAGCGAGGAAAGGCTCGTTGTAAGGGCAAGGTCTTTGCTCTTTTTCAGGATATACATCCTGCTGAGGTCTCCTATGCGTGCTGGGAGAATTACATTAGCAGACTGGCTAATAAAAATGCTGCCTGTAAGAAATCCAAGCCCGTATTGATTTCCGAGCCTTTTTAGAATCTGCTGGAATCGGATTCCCCTAACTGGCCAGGAAATACAGTATACAAGAGAAGCGAGGGCAAGAATTCTGAAGGATGCATGTTTAACATTTTCCAGAATATCGGATGCACCCAGAAAAGTTGCAGCAAATGCAAGGATCAGAACTGCAAGGGCAGCTGTTAGAACTATTTTTCCTTTTCCAGAAATAACGAGAGGGGGTAAGAGTTCCCTCCAGAGCCGGAATATCTCGGAACCCATCCCTTTGACATCTTTTACCATATCGACCTTGCTTGACCCTCCATGCCTCCAGTAGACCGGAAACTCCATAACTCTGTATCCTTTTTGCTGGGCTCTTACGAGCACTTCAGTATCCCAGAACCAGTGTTCATTCTCTATTTCGTCGAGAAGTTCAAAGAGAGCTTCTCTCCTGAAAGCCTTAAAGCCACACTGGTGATCATAGAGTTTTGAGCGCAGAAAAAGCCTTACCAGAAAATTATATCCCCTGCTTGCAAACTCCCGCTTAAAAGGCCTTTTTGCATCGCTTTCATGCATCATTCTCGAACCTGTGGCAAAATCATACCCATCCAGGCTCACAGCCGTGATCAATTTTTCCAGATATTTCATATCTGTTGCGAGATCCACGTCGATATAGCAGAGAACTTCTCCTGAAGCAGTCTTAAAAGCCCTACTCAGGGCTTTTCCCCGACCCTGGCGTTTATCCGAATGCAGGTGAACAGCATAAGCGTACTGTCTCGCGAGATTTGAAGCTATTCGGTCTGTACCGTCCGTGCTCCCATCTTCTGCTATGATGATCTCGAATTGATCAGTTATTTTTAAAAGTGTCTCCGCTGTAACGAAAACGGCTTTTTCGATATTCGCGGCTTCGTTATAAGCTGGTAAAACCACCGAAACGCTGGTAATGGATAAAACCTCTTTATTTTCATTCCGGTATTGGAGCAAATTTAGGAGTTGTATAAACGGAATTTTATACGAATCAGAGTTTGAAGCTCCCCAAAACCAAAAACTCATCATTCTTTTCTTATTTTATAAATCTGGACTGAGCCCCGATAAACCGGCTCGAAATAAGTTTCGTCCTCGAACTTATCCGTCCTTACATCATATATCTGCCTTTCAAGCTGACCGATATACACATAGCTTACGTTATATTTATTCATAAGCTCAAGAGCTTTTTTTTTACTGCCAGTACTGTAAATGGAATTTACGTCTTCAATCCTTGCCCTGACTTCTTCAGGGTCTCTTCCCCAGAATCGCTCATGCCTTGCCCAGCCAAGAACCGTAGGGAGTCCGGTGTTTGCAGAGATCCTGGATGTATACCTGTAACTGCTATCATCCTCAGAAGCTTCAAGAATTACCGGAGTTCCCTCGATATTTTGCTGTATCCATCTTATGGCGTCGTAATCCCCTCTATCCAATCCTTTCATGTATCCCATCCCATCGAGAGTAGGTTCTGCATTCATATCCTCTATTCTCGTAAAGGTTGATACTACAGGAAAAACGCTGCATGAAAGAACCAGGAGCACAAGTGAAAATGCCCAGGCTTTTCTTCCGTAAATCCTTTTCGAAGGCAGGCCGTTCGCAGGCCAGGTCCTGTAACGAGAGCGAAGTTCGTAGTATGAATAAGAGGCCGAAATAGCCAGGAAGATCCACAAATGCATGTAAAATTTAAAAACCGTGTTCATGCGGGCAAAGCTCCCCGAAATGGGATCATCGAGGTAAACAATTTCGCAGATAAGGGCAATGAAGGAAGCTGCTGCTATTAGAAGGGATACAAATCCTGCATTGCTTCTTTCCGGAAGGTCTTTCAGGAATGTAAAGAGAGAAAGGGCAAGTAGGGGAAAAAGGATTACAAGCAAGGGGATAGACCATGCCCTTGAAAGAATTGCAGAGATTCCGATCCACAGGATGAAATATCTGATCTTTCTTCTGGAGTCCAGCTGGGTCATAAGGAAAGAAAAGGTCAAAAAAAGGAAAAGGCCGAATAAAATAAGGAATTTATCAATTGTTGTCCTGAGCTCCAGTGCAACAAAGTCAAATCCTCCCGCTGCCTGAGGTTTAAAGGACATGTAAAAGGGCAGATATGGAAGAAAGCTGAATACGGAAACTAGAGTAATTGTTCCGAAAAATCCGGCAATTGAACCGGATAAATTCTTGTTATAGGTATAGTGCCCGTAATAAAAAGCAAGAATAACCGCAAATGTCAGGCCGAAATATATCGGGAAATCCCAGGAATTGGAAGGGAATAAAAAGCCAAGAGATACCGAAAAAAATAGGAATGCCAGAATACTTTCAAACACCTGGTTACAGTCTTTCCTGAAATATATGTTCAGAAGGGCCGCAAGTACAAGAAGCTGGAACGGAATTGCAAGCACATGAGAATGCAGGTCCCCGTGTATGAAACTGAAATAAGGGAATTCGTTTATTGTATAGGGTATGACTCTCGAACTGCTCCAGTAGTATCCCATTGAAACCGGCTCTTTGATGAAATATACTGATACGAATTCTATAAGCCCCTGCAAGTTTCCGAGCAGAATCCCGGCTCCTGCAGTAAGGATTCCATACTTGATTTTTCCATGAGTGAGATTATACCCGAACCCGAAAAGGAGATTGAAGGAAAGGGCGAAAGTAAGTGCGATTGCCAGATTGAAGAGAATAGATGGTTCGACAGAACAGAGTTTTCCCGGAACTCCCACCGAAAGGTATCCTAAATAGTAATAAAAATCGAGAGACCCGCCTGAAAACCAGGGGTCTGCAGGGGGAAATGAGGAAGTTCTTATTATTGCATTCAGAAAAGCAAAATCCATAAACTTTTCATGCCTGTAAATTTCAGGGAGGTAAATGCGTATAAGCAGGAAAAAAAAGAATGCTGCAGCGAATACAAGCTCACTTGAGAACATAATCTTCTTTTTTGGTAAAACCTTTTGTTTCAGATAGACAATCGTCGATATAAGGCAAAGTAGAAGTACTGAGATCAGGATCGTGCTCCTGTTGAAACCCCATACGTACGAAAGAATCCAGGACATATAAGCGACAAGCACGATTCCCAGGGTCCGGGCTGCAGAATATCCTCCGTCAGCAAGCCTGTTTCCAGCTGCCCTGGCAAGAGGTATGGAAATTAAGCCCAGGATTTCTATGAAAATAAACCAGAAAATTACGTGAAGGTATTCTAGCACTGTTCTCTTCCCTGTAAAATCAATTGTTTAACGTGCAGCTCTAAAGCCCATTATCTTAAAGTGCACCTTCTATGAATGAGCTGTATTCGAAGTCCTGACCTTTTTATTGACTCCAAAAATTGAAGCCTATGGAAGACTTTTAATAATCGTCAATCCGCTTACCCAATTTCCCCAGTTTTGATTTTATTAAGAGGAGTATCGATAATATGTATTTTGTAAATGGGTTTATATCTCTATCGCATGAGAATACTGCTCTCCTTCCATTTTTTTTATTTTTTCACTAACTCTCAAATTATTATTTCTAAACTGTTCTGTCTTGTAATCTTAAAATAGGTCTTTGCAAATACTGATAAATATGAAAATGCAGATTAACGGAAAAGCTATGGAAGCATGTGATGGCGAGTTTTTCGATATTATAAACCCGGCAACAGGTGAGCTTATCGACCGGGTCCCCAGAGGCACAGGCGAGGATGCGGCAGTAGCTGTTGAAGTTGCATCGTCAGCTGTCTGCGGCTGGGCTTCCACAGCTCCGCAGCAAAAAGCAGGGATTTTTTACAGGGCTGCAGAGATTACAAGACTGAGAAAGGATGCGCTTGCTGTTCTGCTTACTAAAGAGCAGGGAAAACCTCTTGCTGAAGCTAAAAACGAAATAGAAGGTTTTGCAAACGTCCTTGAATACTATTGCGGGCTTGCAGGCAGTCTTAGGGGAGATTTCATTCCAGTCCCTCAGAATGGATATGCTTTTACCGTAAAGAAACCCCTTGGGGTTTGCGCAGCCATAATTCCCTGGAATATGCCTGCTCTTATTATGGCCTGGAAGATTGGCCCTGCCCTGATTTCCGGAAATACGCTTGTTCTGAAACCTGCAAGCAACACTCCTCTTACTAATCTTACCCTGGCTTCTATTCTAAGCGAAGCAGGGCTTCCAGCAGGTGTGTTGAATGTAGTTACAGGCCCTGGTGAGGTTGTGGGAGAAACGCTAGTTAAGAGCCATAAAGTAAAAAAAATATCTTTTACCGGAGAAGCCAGAACTGGAAAACGAGTAGCTGAGCTTGCAGTCGGCGGGATGAAAAAAGTAACCCTTGAGCTTGGAGGAAGTGATCCTATGCTGGTCTGTGATGATGCTAACCTTGAAAATGCAGTTGCAGGTGCCCTGAAAGGGAGGTTTTACAATTGTGGCCAGACCTGTACTGCCGTCAAGAGGGTATATGTTTTCGAATCCATAGCCGAAGAATTCATAAAAAAACTTGAAGCAGGAATCCGAAACTTAAGGGTTGGAAACGGAATTCATGAAAACATCGATATGGGGCCCCTTAATAACCGCAGGCAATGGGAATTTATAAAGGAGCTCGTAGCCGAAGTCGAGGTAAATGATGAAGGGAGGATAGTTACAGGCGGCAGGGTTCCAGAAAATAGTGCCTGTAGCAAGGGATATTTCTTTGAGCCTACACTTGTTGTAGATGTCCCTGGGGAATCCAGGCTTTTGAAAGAAGAAGTATTTGGCCCGGTGCTGCCTGTAGTCAGAGTAAAAAATCTTGATGAGGCAATCGAAGAAGCGAACAGTACCTGTTATGGGCTTGGGGCTTCTATCTGGACTAAAAATTTAGATCGAGCCCGTCTCGGGTGTGAGCAATTGAATGCAGGAATTATATGGATAAACCAGCACCTTAAAGTAGCTCCTGAAGTTCCTTTTGGGGGAACCCGGGAAAGCGGGATCGGACGAGAGAACGGACCTGATGCCCTTTCTGAATATCTGGATCTAAAAACAATAATGTTAAAAATCTGACTTACGGAGTAAAAATAGGCTCTGACAGAGCTTTATGTTCGGAAAGAATGAAATAAAAGTTTCTCGATGAGCCAATTAATATACAGCTCATCGGGCTGTTTTTTCTGTAAAACGCATCAATAAGTTATGGAGCTTATTTTTTATATTTGGGCAAAAGCTGCATGAATTCGGAAGCTTCCATAACAGGCACACTGTCAATTATGCAGATATCCGACCAGGGTAGGTTGAAAGCTCCGTAAGCCTCGGCACTTTCTGCTTCGTAAAGAATATAAAATCGGTTTCCTGAAAGGTCAATCCACTGGTTAATGACATCGATTCCTTCTGGAATCTCCAGTTTCTTAAAATGTTCAAGGATCTTGTCGCGGCTCGAAGGGTCCCAAGTACTAACGTCCATGAATAACATCTTTTACCACTCCTCTTATTTTGTACGCTGCCCAATACCCCTTCCCGGAAGCTCAGGCAGCTTTTTTACAGCGTCTGGGACATTTTTGAGAGCTAAGCTTCGATAGAAAACATATCTATTCTCTATGCCATCCCCACAAACGCGGTTTTGACCCGAAAGCCCCCAAAATGCCGATTAACGGCAGAAGTCCAGATTTTTTTAGGTTTTCACTGTCTTTTCCTTATTCATCATCGCCAAAATCCCCATAAATGATAAATCCGGAAGGACAGGTAATCATGCAGAATTTCTTTCTGCATACAGGTACAGACAGTATATTATCATCCCTTAGACTATATAATAGTTCGTCCTGAGAGACTATATTAAGTCAGATATATGTCCTCTGCATACGAAATTTTTGATGAAAATCTTAGAATCAGCTTTCTCAGTCGAGCCAACAAACATCACAATTCTCATCTTTTTTTATGAAGAAGTTTGCAGATTCAAATCCGGCTTTTATAGATCCGTTCATGCTTCTTTCCGGGTAGTTGGTTGATGAGAACATTCCTGCAAGGTAAAGTCCGGACGGGCCAGCAGCAAATGGCAGGACTTTTTCGAGATACCCTTGTTCATACACAGGCGCGGTGTCCATTCTGCGGAATAATTTTGCCCAGTGAATATCTGCCCTTGAAAAATCAGGGAACATTTTTTCCAATCCCTTCAGGTAGGAATCCAGAACTTCTTCTTCCTTCTGCATCCATAGAACATCCTTTTCATTCTGGAAATAGGAAGTTACATAGACAAGGTGCTCTCCATAGTCCTCAAAAGGCATAAAATTTGTGTGCTCAATTACAGCTCCAAAAGGCACATCAGCTTTTATGTTCAACCAGTAATTCCCGTTTTCCATAAGCCTTTTGTCAAGCCCGATCAGGGCACATGCAGTTCCTTGATAACGAATACTTTGCAGGGTTTCGTGGAGAGCCCCAAGTTTGCCTTTCGTGAGCGCGTCCAGTGCTCCGGGTTCAACAGTTGAAATCACTGCATCACAGGCGATAAAGGTTCCGTCAGCAATCACTCCCTGCACTATATTGCCCTCGATAACGATTTCCGTTATCTCTTTATTTTCCAAGATCTTCCCTCCCTGTGCAGTTATTTCTCTTTCCAGAGATTTTATCAGGGAGTTGAAACCTCCTCTCAAGTATCCTAATTTTTCTCCTTCTTTTCCCCTATCTGATCTTATTTTCACACGCCCTATAAGCCAGGCTGCAGAGATATTTTCAGCATTTTCACCGAATTTGCTTTTCATAAGAGGGGCAAAAAAATTTTCATATACTGATTTTCCCGCATTATCAATAATCCAGTCTTTAGCCTTTATTCTGTCATAGGAAGTAGTATCATTTATTATCTTAATTCTAAAAACTAGCAGGCCAAGTTTCACCAGATTAGTAACAGAAAGAGGGTTAAACCTTAAAATTTCAGGAGGGGTATTCATAGGATAATTTTTACCGTCTACAAAATAGGCATTTTTCCCCTTAAGCCACAGCATCTGTCTTTCAAGTCCCAGTTCATTTATCAGGGCAAGAAGTTCCGAATCGCTCCTGAAGATATGGTGGTAATATTTTTCTATAAAATACTTTTTCCCGGTATAATCCTGGCAATAACTTGCGGCCATCCCCCCGATCTCCCTATCTTTTTCAAAAATAATGATCTCATTCGATTTACATAGCTTATACCCGGCTGACAGTCCTGCAAGCCCACTTCCTATTATTATGATTTTCATATCCGCTTTCCCTTTTGTCCGCTATAACTTTTAATCATTATTCTATGCCCTTTACTATTTACAAACCCTTTTCTTACTATAGAAAAAACTAAAGTTTTATATCTCTTTTTCCACAACTCGTATAATCTGTATTTCTCTACAAGCCCCTTTAAATATCGATATTCTTGGCCGTTATATATGCTTTAAACTCATTTATATTAGATAAGTGAATATATTAGTTGCGGAATATCGGGTCGTCTTGAGGCTGGAGGATAAAGAGGTGTATTACGACCAAGACGTCAACTCTGTTTTTGAGAAACTTGGGGTATCAGATGCAGGTTAATTTTTACTGCGTCCAATAATCTTTCAATAGCTCTTTTTATCTCGGGACGTAGTTCCCAAAAATATTGACCTTTCTTTTCAGGATATCATCTGTTCTTTTCAAGTTTTTTATTGTAATAGAGGATAAAATCTCTTCCGGGGCGCAGGGTAAAATTATAGGAAGCGTATTCTTCTTTTGAGATTTCCCTGTACATTTGATACTCTGCAGGCATAATTATTGCATCGTACTCTTTGTTCACCGGAGGTTCTGTATAATACGCTGCTTTTTCGTAGTCCCTAAGGTACCACGGCAGAGGCCAATAAAGATTCTCAGAGTCTACAACATATATCCTCAGAGTCTCAGGTCCACTGTCGAATCCCTCTATTTTCTCCATAATTTCCCTGATATCCGGAGTTGCTTGTGTGTATGTCATCAATTCATCAGGTTCCATACTCCTGTAGAAATTTACGGAAATACATTGAACCAGGGATATTGTCAGCGTGAGTGCCAGAATCCCTGCAAGCAGGATACGAGTTCTGGAACGTTTTATTTCTAAAGTGGGTTTTTTGTCTGTTCCGGAACTCATGTCTTCTGGCCTGAGCAAATTCTCATGTTGCCTTTTTTCAGACGCTCGGGGAAAAAATTCTCCCAGGTAAGCCCCTGCTAAAATCCCAAAGGGCAGAATAATGTGCACTACAAGCCAGGGGACTTTTTCCTGGAGATAAGAATAAAGCATCAGACTTACAACTGCCCAATAAGAGAGGAACAGGAAAAAGGGAGCATTTTCATCTTTCTTTTTCAGAAAATGGATAAGGCCCAAAGTTCCAAAGAGGATGATCGGGCTTTCATATACGAGAAGAATGGGAATATAATAATAAAAGGGGCCTCCAATGCGTTGAATTTTGTGCATTTCCATCCAGTGGGAAAAAGCCTTTCCCACAATCGAGAAAAGAGACTCCTGATATCTGAAAAGACTTGTATAAAATAGCATTACAATGAAAATGAAAAGAACCCCTGAAAGAAGGATTTCAGGAAGGAAAGGGGAAATAGCTGAACTTTTGAGAACTAGAGCCTTCTTCAGGCTCAGTTTTTCTTTTTTCCAGTCTGAATAAAACCTGTACAGAAAGTAAATTCCCGCATAAGCTCCGAACATCAAAATGACCAGATAGGCGTTTTCTTTTGAGGATACAGCAATGGCAAGGGAAGACGCGGCAAGGATAAGATAAGGGTATCTCTTTGAACTGCAAAGGTTCTCAAGGTAGCGGGTTACCCCTATAACAGTAGCCAGGGTGCAGAAAACAATGATCATGTCATTTCTAAAAAACCTTGAAAAATATACCATGCTCGGAGAAAATGAAAGCAAAAAAGCTGACCAGAGTACTCCCCTTTTTCCAAGTTCTTTCCTTAGTAAAAAAAGTAGAGAGGTTGTAGCTACCCCGAAAAAGACAGGAATCAGGCGTGCTGTAGTATCGTTTATTCCCAGGAAATAAAAGATAGCAGCGGTGGAATGGAAAAGAAAGGGGCCGTGATAAGCTGGATCATAGCTATATTGTCCTGTTTCGAGAAGTTTAAGGGTGAAACTGGCGTGTATGCTTTCGTCATGATGAAAAACTCGTTCTCCAAGATTAAACAGTCTTATTAATAAGGCAAAAAGGATGATTAAAAGCCCAAAGATCTTATATTTTTTCTCAGAAAGCACTGGCGAGTTTTCAATATAGTCTTCCTGACTTTGCTGCATCGTCTCCCAAACCCTCCAGCGTAGCTGTTTCTTTATGGGCATAGGTCTATTTAAGGGATAGGGTGAAATAGTCTATCTCATGGCTGAGGTAAAAATCAAATTATTTGCAAATTTGCGCGAAGCTGCAGGCACATCAGAACTACAGCTTTCAGGAGGAAAGGTTGTTGATGCCCTTTTATCCCTCACCGAAAAATATCCCGAGCTAAAGAGCCTTATTTTTGAGAAACCCGAAGGAGAAGGTTGGACTCCTGTTATATGCGGTTCCATTAATATCCTTATTAACGGAAACAATGTCAGACACCTTGACGGTCTTGACACTCTCCTTTCGGATGCCGATGAAATCGCAGTTCTGCCTCCTGTTTCCGGGGGCTGATTTTTTCTTCAAGGGAGGAAGATCATGGGCAGGATATTCAAAGAACGAACGTCAGTTGATGAAGCTCTGAGGCTTTTCCTTGAGAATATTTCTCCTATCCGGAAAACAGAAGAAATTCCACTCGAGACCTGCACAGGTAGGGTGCTGGCAGAAGCTGTAATCTCAGGAAGAAATGTGCCTCATTACCGGCGCGCTGCTCTGGACGGGTACGCTGTAAGGGCTTCAGATACTCTCGGTGCTTCTCCTGCAAACCCTGTCCTGTTACAGCTTTCTGACCGGGTAGAGGAAGGAAGTTCTATCTGGGTACATACAGGGGCTGCAATGCCGAAGGGTGCCGACGCAGTCGTGATTGTCGAGGATACGGCTACAGCAGGAAATATTATTGAAGTCAGAGCCCAGGTCTACCCTAACAGGAACGTGGGGCAGGTCGGGGAGGACATAAAAAAAGGAGATCGGGTTTTTGAAGAAGGGCACCTTCTTCGTCCGTGTGATGCAGCTGTGCTTGTATCCCTTGGCTTTGACAGGGTGAAGGTTTTTCGAAAACCTGTCATTGCGGTTATTCCCACGGGGGATGAGCTGATAAGCCGCGAGAAGAGTGGAGATGTCCCGCCCCCGGGCATGGTGCTTGAGAGTAATGGGCTGATGGCTGCCATTTATGTGAATAAATGGGGTGGGATTCCTCGATACATCGGGATAGTTTCTGACCATCCAGATAGTATAAAAAAAGCAATAGAAGCAAATCTGGATACCGATATGATCCTTCTTTCAGGCGGAACCTCGGTAGGGAAAAGAGACCATGCCCCTCAGGTTGTGGCATCTCTCGGAGAGGTGCTTGTACACGGTATTGGAGCCAGCCCTGGAAAGCCTGCAGCCCTCGGCATTATAAATGATGTCCCTGTAGTTTGCCTTCCAGGTTATCCGGTTGCCGGACTCGTTGCCCTCTATTTCTTTGTTCGCCCCGGAATCCGAAAACTGGCAGCAATCCCAAAAGTTCCTGAACTCATCCTTAAAAGGCGCTTGGCTGCAAAAATCAGTTCGAAAATTGGATATGTTAATTTTATCCGTGTTATCTTTGAAGAGGACCGGGTGCGCCCCCTGACTGGTGCCAGAGCCGATGTCCTGAGTTCAGTTGCAAAGGCTGATGGGTTTGTGCTGGTACCCGAAAATGTTGAAGGGTATGAAGAAGGAGAGGAAGTGGATGTCTTCTTAATCGAATGATAATACTGCGTTGGTTGTAATCTGTTTTTGTGGAGCAATGATAACGAAACTTACTAAACTGACAATTTGATTGGTAATGTTTTACTTTCTATTGTTACTGTCATAAAATAGGTGATCTCACAATATTCACATTAAACAGAAAAAAGCCAGCTAAGTAAGATTCCGATGTACTTAAAAAAATAATATCCAAAAAAGTTAAATGAAAAAGCCCTTAAAATCACTTTACAAGGGCTTTTGCAGATCTTCTGATGAAGCGTCTCTTGTGACCTGAAGAAGTGAAGCGCTGTGCAGGTCCTGGGTGTGCCTTTTGAGCCTGTGACCTCTGGACCTTGATTACTTTGCCTTTTCTGCCTTTTACTTTTACCCAATCAATGCTGCCGGTTTTGCCCATTATCATTCCTCTTTATATTTCAATTTAATTTTCTATAAATTTATTAGTAATTTATTACGTACAATATTCACATGAAATATTTGCTTATTGCTGGTCACTGCCGATTGCCGCGGATTTTCTTTTCTCCTCGGCAGTGTTTCAACAAACAGGTATTTCCTGATTCGATAACGTTAAATCGATAATTCTCAATGATACTTAACGGAATATCTGATATTCCTTGAAGCCCGAAAGTGCGAATTTATAAATGTCATCAAGCCTTGGGTTTATCATAGAGAGAAATGCTAGTAATTAAATGTTACGGACATGGGCTTAAAATAAGGCATAAAGCTGTGGAAAAATGCATATACATACAAATATACAATCCAAATATTAAGGTAGTACAACCCGAATATTGCAGAATCCTTTTCTTAAAAGGTGATTAGCGTAAAAAACGAGAGTATCGAAACCAGGCTTGCAGACGCACGAGAAGAAATTGCGGGCGTAAAGAAATTTCCTGACTCTGAGTTCGCAGGCATTATCAAAGAATTGGGGTTCAGGTGTGAACTCTGTGCACGCTGCTGCACTAAAGAGTTTAACGACCACGTTTTTCTTCTCGATGCAGATCTGGCTATCATAAGGCAAATAAATCCGAATGTTATTGCCCCTGCCCCTTATTATGAGTTTTGCGACCAGAAGGGCAGGTTTTACGTTTCAGGCTACGCCCTGAAAACAAAGCCTGATGGCTCCTGCATTTTCCTTGATAATAAGCGCTGCAAAATTTATGAAAGCCGCCCTTCAATTTGCAGGGTCTATCCTTATATGCTCCACCGGGAAGCTGACGAATCGGGCAAGGTAGATTGGCGCCAGATAAGTGGTTTAAATGAGCATGGGAGCTATCATTCGGAACTTAAGGACTCTGAATGTAAAGCAATTGCCCGGGAAACCAGGGCTTATGAAGAAGCTTATCTGAGACAGATGATCTGCTTTTTTGAGGCTGTGGAGGTTCATTTCAGAAAAAACGACCTGAAACATGTCCAGAAAATATATGACCGCAGAATGCGAGAATTCCTTAAAGGCGGATGCGAGCTTGAAGTCTTCGTATATTGTGAGGGCAGGTTTGAGAAACATAATCTTAAACCTGAGATTAATTAAAGACCAGTAAAAATCAATTGGTAGCTCGATAAGAGTACTAAAATTCAGTTAAATAATAATTCAACAGGAAAATAAAGGTTTAACAAAGCAAATAAGGGCTAAGTTATACTTGGAATAACTATTGACGGCAAAAGGAAATTAGAAATAATCTCTTACTTCTTTTTACCTTTTATTTTCCATTTAAGGAGTACTCCATTTTCTATTTTTTCGGATGAGAGCAGTTCAAGCTCAAGAAGTTCGGCTTCTGAAAATCCCTCTCCATCAGTAAAAGTTGGGGATGTAGCCCCGCCTATGATAAGGTTTCCCACAAAAGTGTAGATTTCATCAACAAGGCCTGCGGAGAGCATGCCCCAGTTAAGGGTTGCACCTCCTTCCACCATAAGAGTGTTTATGCCTATTATCTTTAATTTTTCTGCAAGTTCTGAAAGGTCGACTTTCTCAGTCCCTGTTTGGATAATTAAAGCTTTTTTTTCCAGCTTTTCTACATTTTCTGCAGGCGCAGAATTTGAAACGGCAATGATCCTTATTCCTTCTCCTTTTTTGAAAATATCCGCATCAAGTGGGGTTCTCGCGGTGCTGTCCACAATAATCCTTACAGGGTTTTCGCTTTTCCCGGCGGCTTTCCTGGCAGCTTTTCTTTCCGGAGATTTTACCGTCAGGCTTGGATTATCTGAAAGGACAGTTCCTATCCCTACCATAATTGCATCTGTCCGGGCCCTGAGCTCATCTACTCTTTCAAAATCAAGTTTTCCGGAGATACTGACCTGTTTCCTTTCTTTTGTTGAGAGTTTGCCGTCGGCTGACATAGCAGAATTAATCAAAATAAAAGGCCTGTCCATTTTTCTGGCTCCTGAAAAAAGTATTTACCAGAGGCACCTTCCGGAAAAACGCCTCCTGACTGAAAATTTTTGATTTGGTTTCAATAGCGTATTAACTGGTTTTTTTTCGCTCATGTTAAAAGGTTTCGCTTTCTTGGAAGCCGAACTTTAACCTGAATTATTGTATTTCTACTAGAGGCTTCAGGAGATCATGGTCTCTCAAAAGTCCCTGAAGCTTGCGGTTTGAATTGATGATCGGGATCTGGTCAATCCGGTTTCGCTTCATTTTCCTTGCACAGTCGCTGACAGATGCAATATAGGTGGCTGTGATCGGTTCACGGATCATTACATCGCCTCCGATCATGTTGGGGACCTTAATCCTTGATACGCTATAGTAGATGCTCATGGTGTCTCGCATTGATTCCCAGGTCCAGGCATCATCGTCCTTACCTGCAGACATGTCGGACATCTCTACACTATCCTCAATTATACTGGCAGCAATGACGTCGCGATCTGAGATAATTCCTACGAGTTCCAGGTTTGCATCAAGTACGGGGACAGCCTTGACGCCTGCAAGCTCCATAATCCTGGCAACGACAGGTAAAGGTGTTTCGCTGTAGATGGCAACTACTTCTTCTTCTACGTAGTCCTTGATCGGAATATCAATGTTCATGTCAGCAATTGTGCCCACAACATCTGCCACCGTAACAAGTCCTACAAGTTTCCCTTCATCTACTACAGGAAGCCTTCTTATATCGTGTTCCAAAAGCAGGCGTGCTGCGGTCTGCAGATCCGATCCAGAGGATATGGTTATCGGATCCCGTGTCATAAGAAGGGCCAGTTGTTCTTCTTCAGGGTTTTGTAAAAGGTTTGTCCTGGTTACGATTCCAACAACTCTGGAATCTTTAAGTACCGGAACCCCTGAGATATGTTTGTTCTTAAGAACTTTAAGAACTTCATCCCTTGAACCTGGAAGGGTTGCGCTTGCTACGTCCCTTACCATAATATCTTCAATGAAGATGTTTTTTGGCATGTAATCTACACCTGTGTATACTCTGAATCCTGGTTTTCTTTCTCTTATTTCTTTTCCCAAAAGGCTTCCCGTTGACAGAAAGTCTTAACTTTATTCTTCACTCCTGACGACCAGGACCGGGACTTTTGAACCTCTTACTACCTTTTCTGCAACGCTTCCCATTAGAAATCTGTCGAGTCCGGTTTTGCCGAGGGTGCCCATAACTATCAGGTCAGCATTATTGTTCTCTGCGAAATCTATAATCTCAGTGCTTGGGTGCCCTTCCCAGATGACTTCTCTTACTGCTACCCCTGAGGCTTCCCCACGCTCCTTAACTTCGAAGATTGCTTTCTCCCCCTCCTTTCTCAGGATTTCGTACATTGCTTCCCAGCCTGCATCCATCGGTATCGAGGAAAATGAAGATGTATCTACCACGTAAAGAGCGTGAACCGTGGCTCCGCTGAGTTTTGCAATTTCAATCCCGTAAGATATAGCCTTCTTGCTATTGTCGGATCCGTCTGTTGCAATCACTATGTTCCGGTAAAAGTCGCTCGTCATATTTTGTTCTCCATTTGCTTTACGAATGAAGTACCGATAGTATGTCATCGGGTCTTGCTCTTCTTGTGATTCCACTGATGGGGTTCTTTATCCCTGTAAGATTATTCGAACTTCCATTCAGGATCATAACATTAGCTTTATTCCCCTTTTTTATTGAACCCGTGGAATCAGACCCCATTATAAAAGAACCATTAAGTGTGCAAATTTTAAATACTTGCCTATCCTCAATTGAAAAAATTTTAGACATAAATTCCATTTCAGAAAACATATTTACAGAATTTAACATTACATTATCCGTTCCTGCAGCTACCTTTATTCCGGCCTCCAGCATCTCGGCAATAGGTGCCATTCCGGCCCCTGTGATAAAATTAGACCTGGGGCAGACGACAATTGGAATTCCTGCATCAGCCACGGATTCAAGATCCCTTTTTGTAGCATTTGTTAAATGAATAAGCAAATCCGGCTCAAGAGATAGTGCTTTTTCTATGTCACTTCTATCTTTTTCTCCTGCATGCACTGCAAATAATTTTTTGCTATGCCGGGTACAGGTTGCGATCTCTTCCAACAATTCGAGATCAAGGTCGTTTGTCCCGCTCATTCCAAGTCCGTTGCAACGCAGAAGAATTCTTCTTACTTCGTCCAGTACCGCTTGAGGGGGCAATTCAGGTTCTGCGGGCCTCCCCAGTACCATGGAATAAAGTTTTAGTCCTTCAAGAGCTTTATTCAGGGCTGCAACCCCTAAAACCCCTCCTTCTCTAAAATCCGCAAACGCACAGGTCCCGGTTTCGATCATATCCAGCAAAGAACTTCTCATGCATTCGATCAGGGTTTTATATGACGTTTCTCTTAGAATCTTATGTTTTAATCCGTCAGGAGGTTTTACAAGAGAATCCAGATCTCTTTGATTCCGAAAGCCGGATATTTTTCCCAGAGGAGGGTCTTTAAATACTGAATCTCCAAGGTGGGTATGAGCATTGACAAAGCAAGGAGCTATTATGTTGCTGGAATATGTACGCTCCTCTCCGACCTCCGTTATTATTCCTTTATTTACGCAGATATATCCCTCAATGGGTTCCAGCTCGGGGCCTGCAATAATCGTTCCGGAAATTACCTGTTCAGTGCCGTAAATATATACGCACCTCCGCTCCTTCTCAAATTCCTCTGCTCAATTTACGGAAGAGCAATCATATGCATAATATATAACTTTTCCTTTAAATTTTTATATTACGATAATCTTTTTGAGGGTGCAGGATCGTTCGAGTATTTTCCTTATACGTTAATATCTTCTTAATATTTTTTCTCAAAAAAGTGGATCTTGAATATATATATTTTTTAAATATATGCTCAAGTAT
>NZ_JAVKPK010000054.1:0-25669 GCF_031461075.1 Methanosarcina baikalica
CGAAAGATGTTGCAAAATGTGATGCAAAAGAATCTGTAGACACGGAAGAAGTTGCAGAAGCTGGCACCGAAGAAACTGTAGACTCGAAAGATGTTGCAAAATGTGATGCAAAAGAAACTGTAGATACTGAACCGGTAAACTCTGACGACAAGACCAACTGAGAATAAGCATACTCAATAGGCCAAAACATAACCTATGTGCCGGAGAGTTAGATACACTCTCCGCACAAAGTTAAAATTTAACCATTATTTAGAAAGTTTTTATAACATTTTTAAAGTGGAAAATTCACCGAACGTTTGAGATAATTGAAATAAGTTACGTTTGGATTTCAATATATACAGTTCTGTTTTTAGAATATCTCTTCACCTTGAGCTCCCAGGTTTTAACTGTAGTAGACTCTTATTCGCAAACAGATTATGTCAAATGACTGCTTTTTTAAAAAATAAGAGTTTTATCAGCGGCGTCCATGTACATTAGCTTTAAGTAAAAAGAAGAGGACACCTGCTATATAATCTGAAAAAAGGCACTCTTTATTTTAGTATAGCATTTTTTATATAATTCCTGATTCCAATAATAACCACATTATTTATATCAGTATTAACATTCCGAATTCGGCCTCAAAAGAGCCAATTATATTTGAAGTCAGATTAATTTGACGAACAGATCATCCTTCATATTATATTTTTGTCCAATCAAGTGGTCCAAAAAATAGGGCTGGAAATGTGAATTGAATGTGAATTATAGAGAATTGCATATCAAAATTTAAAAGGGGATTTTAACTAGTCATGAAGCAGAAAAATCCGGGAAAAACTGCTGAAGTTACGGAAGAAAGTCCAACAAAAGTTCTTGAGGACCCTTACGGGCGAAAGGTGACGGGACTTCGTATATCCATCACGGAAAAGTGCAACCTTGCCTGCATGTACTGCCATAATGAAGGAGCAGACTGCTGCACCTGTGGCCCCGTGGGGCACGAGATGAGCCCGGAACTGATCTGTGGCATTGTCAGGGAAGCCGCAAAATTTGGGGTTCGCAAAGTAAAATTTTCAGGAGGCGAACCGCTTTTTCGGAAGGACTTTGAAGATATCCTGGCCTGCCTTCCCCCCTTAAAAGAAGTCTCTGCAACTACAAACGGTATCCTGCTTGAAAAACGTGCAAAAACCCTGAAAGCTGCGGGCCTGGACAGGGTAAACGTAAGCCTCGATTCTCTTGTTCCCGAAAAATATGAAGCAATTACCGGAGCCCCGTCGGGATCTCTTGAAAAAGTTATTAAAGGCATTGATAGCGCAGTTGAAGCTGGACTGACTCCTGTGAAGCTGAATATGGTGCTCCTAAAAGGTGTAAATGACAACGAAATTGATTCTATGATGGACTTTATTCGGCCATATAAAGGAAAAGTTATCCTGCAATTAATCGAGCTTATGGATATTGATCCTGAACTTACGAAGTATATGATTGACTCAAAAGCCTTCGAAAAAAATCTGGCTGAGAGAGCAAGCGAGATAAGGGTTCGGCATCTCCACCATCGAAAAAAATACATCATTGATGGAGTGGAAATCGAGTTCGTACGCCCCATGGACAACTCGGAATTCTGCGCCCACTGCAGCAGGCTCAGGGTCACTGCAGACGGAAAGTTCAAACCCTGCCTGCTGGTAAACGACAACCTGGTGGATGTAAGGGATGCAAAAAGCCCCGAAGAAATAGAAAAACTGCTCAAACTTGCGGTAAGCCGAAGGAAACCGTATTGCAATTCTGTTAGCGTTCTTAAATAAAGAAAGATCAGAGAGAAAAAGGTTGATACAAAAGTAAATAAAACAACAAGGAGGAAAAGAGTGAAAATCGAGCTTTTAGTAGACGGCAGGAAAATCCCAATGAATGAGTTTGTCCAGAAAATCATAGGAAACGTTATTCAGTCAATGGTCGAAACTCTTCACACCATTGAAGGTGGATGGAAGGAAATTTCCATTCACATTGAAAAAGATTAAGTCGAAAAAGAAAAAAGAGTTTTCCGGAAAAAAGAAAAAAATTAGTATTCCCTCCGGGACCGGCTCTTGCTTTTTCAGAGTAATATTACAATTCAGAGAGACTTTTTTAGAGAGACTTTTTTAGAGATATTTTTCGATCTCCGAAAACTCTACCCTGGCAGTTGAGTCCAGGGAAATCGGGGTTATTGAAACATGCCCTTTCTGCATGATAGCGTGCACGTCAGTCCCTTCTTTTTCTTCCCGGATCAGGTCTCCTGCAATCCAGTAATAGGGCCTGCCCCTGGGATCATGCCTTTCTTCAACATCGGTTTTAAAGATTTTTCGTGCAAGGCGGGTTATCTCTATAGGCGTATCTTCTTCGGCATGGTAAGGAATATTGATATTCAGGAGATCCACATTTTCCGGCATTCCATGTCTGAGGACGTTTCGAGCAACTCTGTTTACTATTTTGATCCCTGCCTCAAAACGCTCTCTATGGTAGTCCCTTGGATCATCGAATTTCTGTCCTTCATCAAGCACCTGCATGGAGGCTGCAATTGCAGGAACGCCATAGCTTGCCGCTTCAAGGGCTCCTCCGATAGTCCCTGAAGTTGTAATCGTATCCGTACTTATATTCTCTCCAATATTAAAGCCAGAGAGCACCAGGTCAGGCAGCTCCTTGAGAATAGTGAAGATACCAAGAATTACAGAGTCAGTAGGAGTTCCGCTCACAGCATAGGCAGGTATGCCTACTACATCTGTCTTCGTGATCCGAAGAGGTTCAAAAATAGAAATCGAACGTCCGACCCCGCTCTGCTGGACAGCAGGGGCTGAAATCGTAACTTCTCCTAGATCCGAAACACTATCAAAGGCAGCTTTCAAACCTGTGGAATAAATACCGTCATCATTGGTAACAAGAATTTTTGGGGCCATCAGCCTTCCCATAAGTTGCAGGATAATTTAAAATTAATGGAAAAGCTGCACGAAATGAAAACCCGGAAGAAACCAATCACTGCCAAAATTAACAACTATATTTGGAATTAACCCTGTTTCAGAATAGTGTAGAAGAATATAGTGGAAATAAACGTCATAAATAAAGACCAAATATAAAACAATAAAAAATAGATTGTGGGGGTTATTGATCAAATCTGACAAAACAAGCATATTCATCTTGCCTGGTCAGATTTGAGAGATCTTCTTGTGATTACGATTTTCAGTAACTGACTCCCACAGTGAATATTTAGATATGATAAATGTTAAAAAATCATATCTGGATTGAATATTATTAGGTTACAGATCCTTAGTTACTCGCCAGCGCCAAAAGCAGCTTTAAGTTTGTGTTCTTCTTCTTTGGAAAGCGAAGTGCGCACTACCTTAGGGTTAAATTTGCTTAGTTCATCAAGAACCTTATCCTCAGTCCATTTTGAGATCAACAGGAAGAGGGCAGATCCACCGGGCTCGATGGTTTCAGCAACTTCCTTGATGAAGTCGTCATTGATTCCGTAATCGGATAGTTTACCTGAAATTGCACCGGTAATGGCACCAATTGCCAGGCCCAACCAGGGCATCCAGAAAAGCAGTCCAATCAACATACCCCAGAATGCTCCACCCACCGTACCTGCGCCTACAAGGTTTACCGCCTGCTTTACCTTGACCTTACCATCATGGTTACGAACGACAATTGCAGCGTCATCGAGTGTGATTAACTGCTCCTTTTTAAGACGCTGGATGGTTTCATCCATTTCAGATGCGCCTTTATCGTTCGAAAATGCAAAAACAATCAATTCACTCATGTTTCGAGCATCTCCTTTTTCATTCTCGATTTATGCAAAATTATGATGCTGATCGCCTTAGTTTAAGAGCACAGGTTACCATTTGAGATTCAATAGAAACAACCTCATAGAGAGAACAAAAAGTTCTGGACCTCATTTTACGAAGTTTTGAATCCGATTAATGATAACAATGAACTCAACGCTAAGGACTTTGTTGTTTCCTGCGTCATAACCCCGGGTAACCCCTGCCGGTTCACAGACCCATGCTCATTTTGAGAGTATAGGTTTCTCCATGCTTGGTTATTACAGAAGCCACCCAGGTAAAAAATGTCATAATATTATATATGTATTACGCACTTTAGAAGGGAAATAAAATACGAACAAACTTGTTATAAATATTACAATTTAGATACTTTGAAGGTTCACGCTGCTGATTTATCAGTTCAACTTCAAAAGTTCTATAATCATACGCAAAAACAAAACATAATTTTTGGACTAAAATATCCTCGACTACAGAACATTAATTACCAAGGAGTAAATAAGTTTGTAAGATTTTTACAATCAAGTGGAAACATCTCAACTCTCTGGAAATTGAAAAATTACGACACGCCTAAAAATAAACTGGCAAAAAAGAAAGGAAAAATGCCACAAAAAGAGAAATTGAACTTAAGGGCTGCTTTTTGATATATTTGAGCCCTGATTCTCTTTAATCAAAGGATATTTCTTTCCAAAAGTGTTTAATCCGCGAAAGAACCTTTAAAGGACCTTTTTACAATCTGAGAGCGATTCTTTTGACCTGATGACTTTTGAAACAGGTGAGGCATCAAATAAAGTAGTTGAGTCATCAGGCATTCAATTCTTCTGATGTTTGTTTCTCCCTAGCTTGAGAATTTATGAAATTAACCCTCATTTTCCGGAGACAACTTACGCAGTTGAGGAATGGAACCTGATACACCTGAGTTTTTGAAAAAACACTATGTTTTAACAGCCCAGGACCTCAAGTTTACGATTTTTCAATTCAACTGCGTAAGTCCTAACCTGAGTAAATACCGACAATCTTCCTCCTAATTTTAAACTAATCATTGCCACCTCCCCATCGGGTCCCCCTAATTTTGACCCGAAAACAATTTTTTTGGTGGCAAATAGTTTTTCTTACTTTGGGAGGGAGGCAAATCTAAGAGATGGTGTAAACTGCAAACTCAGAATACAGTTTTCATTGTATACACATAAAGGTGATGAGTACCTATAGCAAACAGCATCACCCTTATTATCAGAAACTCCAGATGATGGAGCCAGTCAGTTATCTCTATAATCTTTTCCTTATGTAAAGTCCTTTTTCCTATCACGGTCTTTACTATTTCTTTTAAACTCTTTAATAGCATTTTATCATAACCCCACTGATAATGTATTCTATTCAGAGTCGTCTCAAAGCATCCCCTGTTAAAAAATGCCCTGAATATTTACTACAAATCCAACGATATCTCAAAAGGCACTTTATGTTCGAAAGTACCTTGCATAGCATACACTATCCAACGTAATCTCAAAGAAGCATCTCCATATCGAAAATGCATTATCTACCCCACCGACTCTAGCTTTAGAAGCTTGTGATATTAAAAGCTGTTGGGCTTGTATAAGAGAATTTTATATGAACGAGTAAATAATATACGAAAGCTCCGATCAACATTTTAGTCACTGGGCATGAGAAAGAACCTGAATATTGATAGCAAAAGAAGACAAAATACAAGTTCAGACTAGGGTATACAAGCAAGAGATCGAAAAAATAGGGTAATAAAATTGGCACACTGCCCACTTTGATGGGCTTTAAGACGAATAAATATAACTAAGACGTACAATAAAGATATTTTGATTTTGTTCAAGCTCATTTTTTATCCTTATTGCATCTTCTTTTGGAATCCAATACGTCAGGGGGCCATCACTATAAAGAAAACGGATATCACACCAAACAAACTTTTCCAATTGAAGATTATATTTACTTAGCATCATAATAAAATTTTTATTATGAATAACTCGTTCAGATATTGTAATTATGTAATAATTTCCTTTTTTGATTGCAGGAGTAGGTTCAGTCCAAGTTTTCTCTTTTTCAAGTTTACTTTGTACATCCGTTATTTTATCTTTGTCCACCATTATGTAATATTTTTCCGTGTAGTTAGTGTCATATGTTATTCTATAGTTCCTAATCATACTATAGTTTTGAAGAATGGCTTTAACTTCTGCTTCAGAAATTCCATCTTTAAATTGAATAGCCATACCACCTACTTGCGATTCAGGATCCGGAGTTGTATTAACTGGTGTAGATGTATTAACTGGTGTAGATGTATTAACTGGTGTAGATGTATTAACTGGCATAGATGTATTAATTAGTGTAGATGCATTAACTGGTGTAGATGTATTAACTGAAGTTTGTGTAGAGAGTGCCCACAAAAATACGAGAATCAGCAAAACAATAAGGGCAGCGATTTCCTTTCTAATTTTATTCATTTTACCACTTCTAGGGATAGCATGTTTTAGTTTCACATAGCTTAAAAAATTGTATAGATATGTAATAACGAGTATCCTTTGAGATTTTGAAAAATTTACATTGAGGATTTCGATAAACCCCTATTTTTGACTATTTACATATAAAAATTCCGTTGCAAAAAATCTGGCTTTTTCACAAAAGGAGTGAACGCCGTCACAATTCGGAAAGGTACTCATTTTTATTCGGGGGAAAATGATACACAAAGGTGAAAATTGTAGTGTCAAATTGCAGAAATATTTTTTTGCAATGGAACCTTAGATCATATACAATCTGATTATGATGGATTTTTAGGAATGGCAAAAAACATTGTTTGATTTTTAGTATTAAAATATTATTTAATAATGTAAATAATTTAACATCATATTAATTTTAAAGAATAAGATATAATGTTTGTATTCTGTGACTAGTTCATTTTCTTTAAAATTATATCCGGCTGCTCAAATTCTTTCTTTAAAAAATCTTATATTAAAAGTCTAAAATTTCATGTATTTTCACAATCATATTTATAAACCCAAAACCTCTTCAACCCGCCCAAGAGCAGTGCAAATTTAATATAATGATTCCCTTTATCCATCTAATATTTCAGACGAGTCAAGAATTTGCGTTTATCTGATATCCACAATCAATTTTACGAGGATTTATAACATGGACAAATACGAGAAGGTATTCGAACTGGCTAAACGCCGGGGGTTTTTGTGGAACTCCTTTGAATTATATGGCGGAAGCCGCGGGTTTTATGATTACGGGCCTCTTGGGAGCACGCTGAAGAGGCGGATCGAGCAGACCTGGAGAGAATTTTACGTGATCCAGGAAGGGTTTATGGAGATCGAGTGCCCGACAATAGGGATCGAGGACGTCTTTATTGCGTCCGGGCACGTTGGTGGCTTTTCAGACCCCCTGTGCGAGTGCATGAACTGCAAAGAGGCATTCAGGGCTGACCACCTTGTAGAAAATGTAATGAGTGCGGCAGGAACCCTGAGTGCAGAAGACCTTACTAATGTCATAAAGGAAAACGGGGTCAGATGCCCGGAGTGCGGTGGAGAATTCGGGGAAGCCTATGAGTTTAACCTGATGTTCAAGACCACAATCGGACCTGGCACCGGAAGGCAAGGGTACCTCAGGCCTGAAACGGCGCAGGGGATGTTCGTGGACTTCCAGAGGCTGTCTAAGTTCTACAGGGATAAGCTGCCTTTTGGGGCAGTGCAGATAGGAAAATCCTACAGAAACGAAATTGCACCCAGGCAGGGAGTCATCCGGCTCAGGGAATTTACACAGGCCGAGTGCGAGATCTTTGTTGACCCCAGGAACAAGAAGCACCCCAACTTCGAACGTTTTGCTGACAGAGAACTTGTGCTCTATTCGCAGGAGGCACAGCAGAAAGGTGAATCTTTCAGGATGACTGTGCGGGAAGCCGTGGAAGCCGGAGTTATTGCACACGAAGTCCTGGGCTACAATATAGCACTCACAAACGAATTCCTGACAAAAGTAGGAATCAATCCTGCAAAACTCAGGTTCAGGCAGCACCTGAAAGACGAGATGGCGCATTACGCAATCGACTGCTGGGATGCCGAGATCGAGACAGACCGCTTCGGCTGGGTCGAAATCGTGGGAATTGCCGACAGGACTGACTATGACCTCAAAGCCCATGCAAGAGTCAGCAAGACCGAGCTTTACGTTTACGTTGAGTATGACGAGCCGAAAATGGTTACCCGGTTTGCCGTGAAGCCAAATATGGGCAAGCTCGGCCCGGTCTTTAAGGGCAAAGCAAAAGCCGTCGCAGATGCCTTAAAACAACTTTCTGAAGAGGAGCTTTCGAGAAATGAAATCAAAATTACCGTGGGCGGGGAAGAATTGACAGTCAGCTCCGATATGGTGAGCTTTGCTGAAGAAACTGTAAAAGTCAGCGGAGAAAACGTCATCCCTCATGTAATTGAGCCTTCCTATGGTATTGACAGAATCTTTTATGGTGTCATGGAGCACGCCTTTGATGAAGAAAACGTGGCTCAGAAGGCAGCCGAATCAGGGCTTAAAGGTACAGAAGAAGCCGGAAATGAATCCGAAGCAATAAAGGACGAAAAAGACGCCGAGAGCGAAGAGGAAATCCGCCTTGTGATGCACTTCTCAAGCGCAGTTGCCCCTGTGCAGGTAACAGTTCTCCCGCTCCTTACCAGGAAAGAGCTTGCAGACCCTGCAAAGGAAATCATTGCAAAATTGAGAGAAAAGACCTTGCTTGTCAACTACGACGACTCAGGAACCATCGGGCGACGCTACAGGAGAAACGACGAAATCGGGACGCCTTACTCCGTTACCGTGGACTATGATACCCTTGAAGACGGCACTGTAACCATAAGAGACAGGGACTCCATGCGCCAGATCCGGGCTCCGATCAAAGGAATTGAAAACGTGCTTTACGAGCTTATTTACAGGGGCAGAGATTTTGAATCCACAGGCAAGCCCTTTAATTTCTGAAATACTGAAACCAGGGCTGGACGCGAATGTGAAAAACCTGGGCATGTGAGATATGAGATTTCCCCTTAATCTCAATTTTCAGGGCTGCAAGCTGAGAAGCCTGCAGCAAAACTTTAATTTTATTGCTCTTTTATAATACAAGAAAGACCTGAACAGATTGCTCCTGAAGAAAATAATCCTGAAATAAAATAATCCCGGAACAAAATGAACGAGAGCCTTTTTCCTGAGAAATTAGCATGCATGAAGCACCCCCTGATAAAACCCGACACCGTTGAGCAGAGGCTTTACCAGCTGAACCTTGCAGGGAAAGCACTTGAAGGGTCAAGCCTGGTTGTACTCCCTACAGGGCTCGGAAAAACCATTATAGCTCTTTTCGTAATTGCTTCCAGGCTTCAGCGCTTCGGGGGAAAAGTCCTGATACTTTCTCCTACAAAACCTCTTGTGGAGCAGCATACCGCTTTTTTTAAAAAGGTGATGACCCTTCCCGAAGAAGAGGTTCTCGCTTTTACAGGCAGCGTTGCCCCTGCAGAACGGGAAAGACTCTGGGCACAGGGAAAGCTGATAGTATCCACTCCTCAGGTGATTGAAAATGACCTTCTTACAAAAAGGATCAGCCTTGAGGATGTAAGCCACATTACCTTTGATGAAGCCCACAGGGCAGTCGGGAATTATGCCTATACCTTTATTGCCGAAAAGTACTTCGAGAGCGCAAAAAATCCCCATGTGCTCGGAATTACTGCAAGCCCCGGAAGTTCAGACGAGAAAATCTCTGAGGTTTGTCAGGCTTTACATGTTGAAAATGTAGCCGTGAAAACTGAGAGAGATAGGGATGTTCTCCCTTATGTTCAGGAAAAAGAAATAGAATGGTTTCAGGTCCAGCTCCCTGCCGAGATGGCCGAAATCCGGAGCTATCTTGAAAAAATTTTTGATGACAGGCTCGGAACCATAAGGGACCTGGGTTTTTCTGCAGGCAGCGGGAAATATGTCTCCAAAAAAGACCTTCTGCTTCTCCAGAAACAGCTCCAGGGTGAAATCCGCATGGGAGGAGACCCTAAGATTTTTACTGCCATGTCTGTGGTCGCTGAGATGATGAAAGTGAACCATGCTGTGGAGATGGTGGAGACACAGGGGCTTGAAACCCTCAGAAAGTATCTGGAAAAGCTGGATGCTGAAGCCTCTTCAAGCAGTGCGACCAAGGCTGCAAAAAGACTCATGGACGACCTCTACATGCGAAAAGCCCTTTATAGGGTAAAGGAATGTGATGTGGAACATCCAAAACTCGAGCTTGCCCGGAAAATCGTATCCGAACAGCTTGAAGGAAGCCCTGATTCCCGGGTGATTGTGTTTACGAACTACAGGGACACTGCAGAAATAGTGGTAAATGCCCTTTCCGGAATTCCGGGAGTTGTTCCTATCCGGTTTGTGGGACAGGGTTCGCGCTATAAGGACAAAGGGCTTACACAGAAACAGCAGGGAGAAATTCTTGATAAATTCAGGGCAGGAGAATATAACGTACTTGTAGCTACTTCAGTTGCCGAAGAAGGGCTTGACATCCCCTCCACGGACCTAGTATTATTTTACGAACCAATCCCTTCGGAAATTAGGAGCATCCAGCGTAAGGGCAGGACAGGCAGACAGCATAAAGGCAGAGTAATTGTGCTGGTTACAAAGAACACAAGAGACGAAGCCTATTACTGGAGCAGCAAAAACAAGGAAAAGAAGATGTTAAACAGCATGCATGGGCTTGAAGCTGTTCTGGGCCCTACAGGCTCAAAGAAAGGTTCAAAACTTTCTGATTTTGAATCCCGGGCTGTTATTTCCGATATTGGGGGAAAAAAAATTGAAGGCGAGGAGAAAGAAAGAGCTCGGCATGAAAATAGGGATTTGACTATAGATCCCACGGATACGGCTGTAGACTTAGATTGCGACAGGGTAAGTAAAGAGAGTAAAGAGGAAGAGAACGAGGAAGAGAAAGAAAGACAAAAAACCCTTATAGATTTCGAGACCCTTTCCGGAAAGGAATCCGCATATAAAACAAAAGTACCCGGAATGGAATCGTCCGAAATAGAACCCGGAACCGTGCCTCTCAGAATAGTTATCGATCACAGGGAAACAAAGAGCGGAGTTGCAAAGACTCTGGACAGACTCGGCATGGGACTGAGTTTTGCAGCTCTTGAGATAGGGGATTACGTTGTAAGCGACCGCCTGGCTGTAGAGAGAAAGCGAACGGACGACTTTGCAAGTTCCCTTATTGATGGCAAGCGTAATCTTTTTGCCCAGCTCTCGGATCTTGCAAGAGTGTATGAAAAACCGGTCCTTATCATTGAAGGAGGAGACCTTTTCACTTCCAGGCAGCTCAATCCGAATGCCATCTACGGCTCCCTGATATCAATTGCAATTGACTTTAGAATATCAATTCTTTACTCAAGAGACGAGGAGGAGACGGCTGCGATTTTAAAAATACTTGCAAAACGTGAACAGACTGAAAATAAACGTGATGTCAATCCGCATGGGAAAAAGTCAGCCAGTACTCTTGCCGAACAGCAGGAATATCTCATCTCTTCGATCTCGAACATAGGGCCAAAAGCCGCAAGAAACCTGCTTCTGCACTTCGGCTCAGTCGAGGCTTTTATGAAGGCTGACCTCGCAGAACTCAAAAAAGTAAAACTAATAGGACCAAAAACAGCAGCCAGAATAAGGGAAATCCTTGAGAGTCCGTATAAAGGGTAAAGAAAGATAATGTAATGTTTAAACAGATCCTTGTTCTTCTTTTTCCCCTTATTCAACCTTATTTTCCTAATTCAACCTTATTTTCCTAATTCAACCTTATCTTCCCTTATTCAACCTTATTTCCTTTACTTTAATTCCTTTCTTTTTCCTTTCCTGCTTTCTCTCCCCTTGCTTGTTTATCTATAATTAATACTTTTCAATCTCTTCTTTTCTTTTACCGTTACTTTTACAGCTGCCCCAAGTGCTCTATGAGCTTAAGGCCTTTTTCGATTAGCTCAAAGTCTTCAGCAATACTATGAGGATTTGTTTCGTCCTGAAGGGAGGTTGCAATGCTGACCATTTTTTTAAAGAGAAGGTTCTCCAGTACTTTCCGGTCTCCATGATCCCCGAACAGCTTCGATGTTCCTGCTGGTTTTTCCTCTTTCTTTACGGGTGTAGCCTGGACTGCATAGGCTGCAGGCGCTGTACGTGTTGTTTCCTCTCTTTCGGAAGGTATTTTAGAAATTTCTTCTATTTCTTTTTCTAGCGGTTCGATAGCTTTTTCCTCTTCGTCTGTATCCTCAGAGGTTTTCAGCCCGAACCGTGGTTTTTGCCTGTGTGCCGGGACTCTTTTTTTAGTCTCAAAAGAGGGCCTGTCTTTTTCTGTATACGGTCTGGTTTCAGGAACCTGGACTTCTGCAGCTGGTTCCTGGGCTTCCTCTTCTTCCCGAACATCACATATAGGGCAGATTACTGTGCCCTGATAACGGAATTTTGGGGCTCCGCAGACTTTACAGTGCTCGGCGAGCATCGTGCCCCCCATTTCAAGGAAACGTGCTATTCGCTTTACTTTTTTATCTTTTTCAGAATCCATGTACCTGACCTTCCTTTATGCACAGCTTCTCACTTATTTTATAAGATTTTTCCTGTAGCTCCTGTATTGAGGCTAGCTTCATCCCAAATAAACAGGAAAAGCAGTGAATTCAGAACCACAGTGGGTAGACACTGATACAGGCGGCAACAAAAATCACCGATAATATTTTATATAACAAGCCTATCTTAGACTAATTTATTAGCTCTAATTTTTACATCATAATTGACTGCGCAGGTGATTCGAATGTCATCAAATGATTCAGCAGATGTTATCAAACAATGTCTTCAGGTCCTAGACAGCATAACCAGTGACTCTTCAGTTCCAAGAAATATCAGGCGTTCCGTGAATGAAATTATGGATATACTGAACAAAGAATCCGAACCTCTCTTCCTTAGAGCAGCATCAAGCATTTCCATTCTCGAAGATGTAAGCAACGATCCTAACCTTCCTCTACACACGAGAACTTTAATATGGAATCTCTCAAGCCAGCTCGAGACCATTCCTGTAGATGAGTAAGGCCATAAGGATAGACCCGTCAAACCCATAAAAACAGAATTTGCCCGAGAGCATAAGCTGAGAAGCGGTAAGCTCCCGGAAAGAAAGAAGCTCAGGTACGTTTCTTGAGACGATCCTGTTAAAAGATCCCAAACTTCAACTAATTTTAAAAAAGAGCCGGAAGGGACAACCTTATTTTACTAGCTATTTCAAGCTGGTTTTGGAAGTTATTTACAGGAAGTTGGGGGATATCGACAAGGAAAAACCTTTTTTCTCTTTTTATATCTTTTTTTTGGAACGAATTTAAAATAAGGGCCGTAAGCCGGATTAAAAGCTGGTTCCAAAATGCAAAAGGGTTAAAGCCGGAAATAAGGGGTAGAAAGAGGGGTAAGGATTTAAGAAGCCTTAAAATCAGTTTATGCATATAAAAAATGTTTCCAAATAGAAAAGCTAAATCGTGTAGAGGCTGAAAAGGATTAAAGGGGGTATAAAAGAATGCTTGAAGAAATTTCGGCCCTGATAAGGGAAAATTTCGAGGCCAAGGACAGTGTAAGGGAAGATGGATTGAAAATCTCCAGGGAAATTGTCAGGGAATGCAGGACAGCAACATTCGCCCTGCACGGGCAGGACTTTGAGAAGGCAAATCACAGCATCAAAGCAGCTGGAAAAGCGCTGGAGAAGCTTGAAGTCCTTTTCGAGGGGCATGCTGATATTTATCATGCCGGATTTGTAGAACATGCCCAGCAGGAATATTCGGAGGTTTCAGTCCTCAGCAACCTGCTGAAGGAAGAAGGAGATGCAAAGAAAATTCCATCTCCTCAAGAACTGAAAGTCGAATATGCGGCTTACCTTAACGGGCTCGGAGATGTTGTCGGGGAGCTTAGAAGGCATGTCCTGGACCTTATAAGGAAAGAATCCTTTGAGAAAGCCGAAGTATTTTTAGGGATCATGGAAAATATCCATGCAGTGCTTATGGACTTTGACTACCCTGATGCGATAACCAGGGGACTCAGAAGAAAGACCGATGTATCCCGCGCCCTGATAGAAAAGACGCGCGGAGATGTTGTCAATGCAATTAGTCAGAAAAAACTCGAGACTGCAATGCGGAAGCTGGAGTCCAGGCTTTAGATGAAGCTATGTTTAAACACCGAGCAGATCAATGCTCCAGAACCTCATGAGTTAGAATCAAGCATTTGAACTGCAACTTACTCATATAGGACTTTCATATAGGACTTATTCAATAATTATTTTAATAGTTTGAAGACTGTATAACATTTCAATTATCTAAAGTTTATAAACCAGTGTTTCACATACTGAAAATTTAGAATCTCAATAATCTATTACAAGAGGATATGCATGAAATTTGATCCTGAAAAAATAAAAAGGGACGCAAAAGAGAATTTCGACCTTACCTGGAACGAAGGCAAAAAACTAGTCAGGATGCCTACCCTGAACGAACGCTATCCCAGGACTACTCTGAAATATGGAAAAGCGCATCCGGTCTATGATACTATCCAGAAACTTAGAGAAGCCTATCTTAGAATGGGCTTTGAAGAGATGATGAACCCTCTGATAGTAGATGACAAAGAGGTACACAAACAGTTCGGAAGCGAAGCTCTCGCAGTCCTGGATCGCTGTTTCTACCTTGCAGGGCTGCCCCGACCGAATGTGGGAATTTCCGACGAAAGGATTGCACAGGTAACAGATATCCTGGGGAACGTAGGTGATGAAGGAATAGATAAAATAAGGCAAGTTCTCCATTCATATAAAAAGGGAAAGATTGAAGGAGATGACCTTGTCCCTGAAATTTCATCAATTCTTGGAGTCTCAGATGCTCTTGTTGCAGACATGATCGACAGAGTTTTCCCCGAATTTAAAGAACTTGTGCCCCAGGCAAGCACGAAGACCCTCCGCAGCCATATGACAAGCGGCTGGTTCATTTCCCTGAGTGCCCTCCTGGAAAGGAAAGAGCCTCCTTTCCACTTTTTCTCAATAGACCGCTGTTTCAGGCGAGAGCAGCAGGAAGACGCATCAAGGCTCATGACTTACTATTCGGCTTCCTGCGTAATAATGGATGAGGATGTGACTGTTGACCACGGGAAAGCCGTTGCTGAAGGCCTTCTTTCCCAATTCGGCTTTGAAAAATTCCTTTTCAGACCCGATGAGAAACGCAGCAAATACTATATTCCTGACACGCAGACCGAAGTATTTGCTTTCCACCCGAAACTTGTGGGCTCGAACTCAAAGTATTCGGACGGCTGGATCGAAGTTGCAACTTTCGGGATTTATTCCCCAACAGCCCTTGCAGAATACGAGATCCCATATCCTGTCATGAACCTCGGGCTCGGAGTAGAAAGACTGGCAATGATCCTTCATGATGCTCCAGACATCCGTTCTTTGACTTATCCGCAGATCCCTCAGTACAGCGAATGGGAAATGTCAGACAGTGACCTTGCAAAACAGGTTTTTGTTGATAAAGTGCCTGAGACTCCTGAAGGGCTTGAGATTGCAGGTGCTATCGTTTCCCAGTGCGGACTGTATGGGGAAGAGCCAAGTCCCTGTGAATTTCCTGCCTGGGAGGGAGAAATATGCGGCAAAAAAGTAAAGGTTTCCGTAATCGAGCCTGAAGAAAATACGAAACTCTGCGGCCCTGCTGCTTTCAACGAGGTTGTAGCCTATCAGGGAGATATCATAGGAATTCCAAACACCAAAAAATGGCAAAAAGCCTTTGAAAACCACTCTGCAAGAGCAGGAATTAGTTTCATAGAAGCATTTGCAGCCCAGGCTGCCAGGGAAATAGAAGAAGCTGCAATGTCAGGAGCGAACGAACATATAGTCAGGGTAAGAATTGCCAAAGTTCCCTCGGAAGTTAACCTGAAAATAGGTTCGACTGCTCAGCGCTATATCACTGGCAAAAAGAAGAAGATAGATATGAGAGGCCCGGTTTTCACATCTGTAAAAGCGGAATTCATGTGAGAGAAAAATAGTAAAAACTGGATTACGATACATGCAAAAAGAGCAAAACTCTCATTCAGTATATCCGGAACTCAGCAGGCTGATGGAAACCGGCGAGCCTGTGTGTGTAACCTTCAAAACAGGGCACGAAATCGAAAAAGATGTAGAGGAGAAAGCCAAAGAAAAAGCAGCCGATTCAGGAAATGAAAAGCTTCCTGGAAAATCCGGTTTTCTCTTTTGCGAACTTGTGCAGAAAGCCCGTATGGGAAAAGTCTTCCGGGTCTCGGGGCAGAGTTGCTCCCCAGGAGACTATGTGCTGGGCCTATCGGAAGAAACTCCTGCTGCATATTACCTGAACTCCGGCAGGTACAGGGACTCACAGGCTGCAGAGAAGGCAGCCTTATCGCTTCCGAGATTGGAAAAAAGATTTTGTTCCATAAATGTTGAGCCCCTGTCTCTGAATAAAGGTGATTTTGACGTGCTGATTCTCTTCCTGGAACCCGAGAAAGCCATGCGTATTGTCCAGGCAAATGCCTATTCTGAAGGAAAAAGGGCATTGCTGGATACAATGGGCGCAGCTTCAATCTGTGGAGACTGTACCGTACTTGCACTCAGACAAGGCATTGGACTATCTTTCGGGTGTAAGGGATCAAGAAAGCACAGCGCATATGAAGATTTCGAGGTTCCACTTGGACTTTCTTTTGAGAAAGCAGCAGAAATAGAAGAGGGGCTTTCAAAGCTTCCGAAAACCAGGGAATAAGAGGTTAATGAAAGAGTCCCTTAGTTTTCGGAAGAAAAAGGTCTATAGTCGAAGATTCTATTTCCCCAGTTTGAGAATAATTAAAAGTGGATGGCATATAAAGAGACATAATTTCAGGAATCAGTAGAAGAGGAAATTAATCCGATTGACAAGTTTTTTTAGAAAACTTTTGAGGAAATGACATAACACCGGAGAGATTATTTTATCATGTTTTCCGCTTAGCCCGCACTTCAAAATTATGTGAAAAAAGATACAAAATGGATTTATCTCACCCGTTTCTTGAGAAAAATCAGTGAGTAAAATCCCTATATTCCAGAGATCTCAGCGAGATGAGTTTATATAGAAGTACAAACATGTAAACTGCAATTGTCATATTTTCCGCTTATAGCAAGCGCTTCAAAGTTCTGTGAAAAAACGATGCAAAACGGATTTATCTCATCTGTTTTTTTGAGAAAAACCAGTAAGCAAAATCCCTATATCCAAGAGGCCTCAGCGGGATGAGTTTATATAGAAGTACAAACATGTAAACTGCGATTTTAATTCAAGAGCAATTCTAAACTCACACTAATGGAGGATTAAATTATGGCAGGACAGCCAATATTTATTTTAAAAGAAGGAAGTAAGAGAACCAGAGGCAGAGATGCCCAGAGTAACAATATAATGGCTGCAAAAGCAGTAGCTGAAGCAGTCAGAACAACCCTCGGCCCCAAGGGTATGGACAAGATGCTTGTGGATTCCATGGGTGATGTGGTCATTACAAACGACGGAGCAACCATTCTCAAAGAGATGGACATTGAACACCCTGCAGCAAAGATGGTAGTAGAAGTAGCCAAGACCCAGGATGAAGAAGTCGGAGACGGCACTACCAGTGCAGCTGTGGTCGCAGGCGAACTTTTAAAGAAAGCCGAAGATTTAATCGAGCAGGAAATCCACCCGACAATCATCGCATCAGGGTACAGGCTTGCAGCCGAAAAAGCCGTGGAAGTCCTGAACTCCCTCGCAATGACAGTAGAAATGTCCGACCGGAACCTGCTTATCAGCATTGCTGAAACCGCAATGACCGGAAAGGGTGCAGAGTCCTCCAAAAAACTTCTTTCCAAAATTGCAGTTGATGCTGTCACAAGCGTTGTAGACACAACAGATGGAAAGAACAGTGTTGAGAGAGACAATATCAATGTTGTTAAGAAAGTTGGCGGCAGAGTAGAAGATTCCGAGCTTATCCGGGGCATGATCATTGACAAGGAAAGAATCCACCCCAATATGCCTCAAAAGATTAAGGATGCAAAAATCATTCTCCTGAATACCGCAATCGAACTCAAGGACACCGAAGTAGATGCTGAAATCTCTATAACATCTCCTGACCAGCTCCAGTCCTTCCTTGATCAGGAAGAACAGATGCTCAAGAGGATCGTCCAGAAGGTTATTGGTAGCGGGGCAAACGTTGTCTTCTGCCAGAAGGGAATTGAAGATCTTGCCCAGCACTATCTTGCAAAGGCAGGAATTTTTGCTGTTCGCAGGGTTAAGAAGAGCGATATGGAAAAGCTGGCAAGAGCAACAGGTGGCAACCTCATCACCAACCTGGATGAAGTCACTCCCGAAGACCTCGGATATGCAGGACTCGTGGAAGAGAAAAAGGTTGGCGGCGACAACATGACCTTTGTCACAGGTTGCAACAACCCGAAGGCTGTAACCATCCTGCTGCGCGGCGGTACAGAGCACGTAGTTGACAGTGTCACCAGCGCTCTTGAAGATGCCCTCCGTGTAGTAGCAGTTGCAATCGAGGATGAGAAATTAGTTGCAGGTGGCGGCTCCCCTGAAGTTGAGGTTGCCCTCAGGCTTCAGGAATATGCAGCAACCCTCGAAGGCAGAGAACAGCTTGCAGTCAAGGCCTATGCCGAAGCTCTTGAAGTTATTCCAAGGACCCTTGCAGAAAATGCAGGACTTGACCCCATTGACATGCTCATGGAGCTGCGCTCCCAGCACGAGAAGGGTATAAAGACAGCAGGACTCGATGTTTTCGAAGGCAAGGTCGTTGACATGTGGAAGAACTTTGTAGTTGAGCCTCTTAGAGTCAAGACCCAGGTTATTAACGCAGCCACCGAATCTGCAGTTATGATCCTCAGGATCGACGATATCATTGCATCTACCCGTACAGCCGGCCCCGAAGATATGGGCGGAATGGGCGGAATGCCCCCAGGAATGGGCGGAATGGGCGGAATGCCCCCAGGAATGATGTAAATTCCTGAAAAATAAGATAAATAAATCAACTACTGGCTAAACCCGAAAAAGGCGCAGTTTTCCACTGCTCCTTTTTTAAAATCTTTAGTCAGGAAAGATTTCAAGCCTGAAAACCTGTTTTTTCGGTTTTTCCGGAAATCCATGTGAATCTCCGTTCTCTTTTTTCAGGCTTGTTTTTACATCTCGTTTAATCCTTTATTCTGATGTTTTTTCAGCTGTTTTCAGCTATTTTCAGCCTCTATTCAGGCCTTTTGAAAACTTTTTTTAAGGATTATAACCCTACTTTGACAGGAGCATACATTTTATAATGTATAAATGGGCTTCATGCTTCTGTTTTCTGCATACAATTAAAATTTATATCATGTGTTTATTGATTTTTGATATTTGAAATTTTACTAAACTGTGATGTGTCAATACAACATGTTTTTTGTATGAAAATACTATAATAATTAGTAAAATCTGTCAAAGTAGGGTTAAGATACACTTCGATATCGATGATTAGACATGCAGAGTAAGAGACCTGAATTAGATGAAAAACATCAGAAAAAACATCAGAATAAAAGATGATTTAAAACACAGAAACGTCGGGGACGCCCACAATGAATTGTGGGGTAACATTGTTGGGGTTTAGGCTCTTAATAAGCAGGTATTTAGGTAGTTTGGCTCAGCCTTTTTTAAGACAATTTAGAATATCATCTACTTCATACTTTGTTTTGATTATCCGTGTCCTCCCCCGCTTGCCCTTGCCTGTAAAATCGGCATCTACATAGTTAAGAGCCTGAAGCCTATTGACCATGCCGTAAAAACGGGTATATCCGAGCTGTGTTAAGTCGTGAAAGGATTTGTAGAGTTCTCCAGCTTTAACCTTATCTGTCTTTGCTATTAGTTCAAGCAGCTGCTTTTCAGGGTCTGATAAGAGGCTTATGCCCCTACACAGGTGGAGAAGTTTTGATGCTTCATAAGCTTTTTCTATATCTTCAGAAGAGATCGTACGGTTTCCCCTGCGTTCGGCATTAAAACCGGAGCGCTTAAGGAGATCGATTCCAACCCTGAGGTCTCCTGTCTTTTCCACATACGAGACCACAAGTTCCAATAGCTCATCAGAAATTACCTTCGGATAAAATCCATATTTTACCCTGTCCTTAAGAATATCGAGAATTTCCACATTCTCATATCTAGGGAAAGATATCTCTTCAGGCAGAAAAACCGAATTCACTCTAGAATCTATACAGTAAAGGTCAGATGTATTATTTACAATCCCGATTACCCCTATCTTTGTTCCCGGATATTGCTCATGAGCCCTTAGCAGCGAATACAGAACTTCATTGGCATGCCCTTCGTAACAGAGATAATTGAGGTCATCCAGAGCAACAAGCAGAACTTTTTCTGAAGAGACAAGGGAATTAACAACGGTTTCAAAGATTTTCCTGAATGCGATTCCCGAATTGGGGGGGGAAATTCCGAAAAGTTTCCTGTAAATCCTGGAGATTACCGCAAAGCGTGTCGAATCAATCTGGCAGTTGACTTTGACGGCAACGACACCTAGAGCATGAACCTCAACTTCCCTGAACATTTTCATAACTGCACTTGTCTTTCCTGTTCCTGGAGGACCGACCAGCAAACAGTTCAAAGGACGCATGCCGCGCAGGGCTGGCCTGAGCGCAAACCTGAGCGAGTTTAATTGTGACTCTCTGTGGGGGAAATATTCCGGGAGATAGTCAGGCTCAAGCACGGACATATCCTTAAATAGTGTCTCATCCCAGAGTAGTATGTCGTTACCTGTCAAGGGAAGTTACTCCATCTATTATTATTATTATTATTATTATTAGTATTATTATCATTAATGATATTGAAAGACGAAGGGCTGTAAAAGCATTTTTGGCTTGAGAGAAACTTAACCGACTACGGAAGCAGGAAGTAAGATCAGTTCCGTATTTTGAATGGGAAAGCCTCGAAACATTGAAGCCACCTTTTATTAAATAATGCAGAAATAATATAAACAAGTTAGATATAATCTTAGTAACTTTGACTGAATATAAATAATATAAATTTTTAAGAAACTATCTTTTTGAGAAATATTTCTAGTGCTTTTTTTAAATTTTTAATAGATACGTTTTACTGCATTTAGCTTTTTTGAATTATCATTCAATAGAACTATTTCATCCGCAAAAAAAAATGAAGTAATATACCAGGTGAGAATCTGGAGAAGAAAAATTTCCGGAGCTTTTTACAGATTAAATATATTAAAAATTTTAATGTGAAAAATATTAAAATAAGAATGACTAAAGAATGATGAGTACAGATTAATGCTATAATGCGAAAAGAGTAATTGTCAATATAACAAGGATAACTGCCAATATATTAGTGATGTGTATATTAACGGGAGAGAAAGAGTATGGAAATAGAGTCTAAGTTTCTGGTAACGGAAGAAGCAGATTTTCAGGCACTTGAAAATCTCTCCGGGCTTGCTTCATACGCCCTTTCGGAAGCCAAAATCCAGCAAATCGAGGACATTTTTTTTGATACTGCAGATAAAGCTATTATGGCTACAGGGTACTATCTGCGGGTCAGAAAAGAGTATGGAGAGAACGGCCGGTGGGTAACCATTAAAAGCCTGGGGGGCTTCGAAAGCGGAACCCACAGGAGAGAGGAATATGTCAGTTTCCTGCCCGAAGGAATGTCTGTGCTCGAATGCCCTGATTCCCGTATCAGAAACATGATTTTCGAATTTACTGCCGGACTTGAACTTTTTCCCCTTCTGTCCCTCACACAGAAAAGGGTGATTCGGAAGGTAAAAACGGGAAAAAGAATCATAGCCGAGACTTACCTGGACAGAGTGAACCTGAAAAGTAAAGGCAGGGAAAAGCTCTATAACGAATTTGAAGTTGAGCTTAAAAGCGAAGGAACTCCTGAAGAGCTGGAAGCTATCCGGAGCTTCCTACTCAAGTATTACAACCTGACAGAAAGCCCTTTTTCCAAGTTCGAGAGGGCCTTCCTTTTCATGGAAAACCTTCCTGAGAAAACATTTATGAGCTTGAGAGAAAGGGCTTTCTGCGCACAGCTTACAGCCCAGAAAAACGTATACGGAAAACAAGCTAAAATTATCATGGAGCTTGATAAGAGACAAAACTGCAAGGAACTTAGTGTTCTTCTGAAAGTTCCTCGAACAGAAATAGAAGCCCTGTACTCAAAGTTTGAAAAAGAAAGACTCTCTATTTTTCCTTTTACAACTTATAAAGAAAAAGACCCTGAATTTCACCTCCAGCCTGAAAGAAGCTCTGTTTTAAAAAAGGAAACGAAATCGGTAGAATTTAAGGAATGGGACCCGGAAAACCTTCTTGGATACTACGGAGTAGATAAAAACACGGCAGAAAAAAGCAGGGAGTATGCTTTTGCTCTTTTTGATGGCCTGTTTATATGCCACGAACTGGGGCAGGAGGAGAGAAAACTTCTCGGCCTTTCAGCCTTCCTGAAGGACATCGGAATTTCGGTATTTCCTGAAGAAAAAGCTCGTATGAGCAGGGAAATTCTTCTGACACATTTCATAAAGGGACTTAAGCTCCATGAAATTTTAATACTTGCCCTGATCATGAAACTGCAGGACCCGTGCATAAACGAAAAAAAAATTATTTCAACCCTTAAAGGTTACCATACAAAATTGCCTCCAGGTTTCCAGAATAAAGCCCTGATGCTTGCAGCCATTATGCGGATTGCAGACCTTTTTGATTCTCCTGGAATCCGGCCAGGAAAGATCAGGCAGCTTGAAGACGCTCTGGAAATAGAAATGGTAGGAATTGAGACTGAAAAAGCTGTAAAAAAGATTGAAAGAAAAAGTGAACTCTGGAAATATCTCTTTGGGAAAAAACTCCTATTTACTCAGGTTGCTGAAGAAGTAAAAGTCCCAACCGGAGAAGAATCCGGAACAAAGGGAAAAAACGGAAAGGGAAAAAAACCAGAAAAGAAGAAATACAGGTTATCGGGAAAAGTGACTGTCAAACCGACTGACTCTATGGCCTGGCTTGCCTGCAGGATATTTTCATTTCAATTCTCCTGTATGCTCTCCCATGAAAAGGGGACCATACAAGGAGAGGAAATCGAAGAACTGCATGACATGCGAGTTGCAGTCCGCAGGATGAGGGCAGCAGCAAGGGTTTTTGAGGCTTATCTCGATCCCGGGCAGCTTGAGCCTCACCTTAAAGGGCTCAGGAAGACGCTTGGCTCACTCGGGGAAGTAAGAGATCTGGATGTTTTCCGGGAAAAAGCAGAAGAATATTTGAAAACCCTACCTTCGGGCCATGAACATGATCTGGACAAGCTTTTTGCAGTGCTTGCGGAAGATAGAGAAAAAGCCAGAAAAAATATGCTTGATTATCTGAACAGCGAAAAATACAGCGATTTCAAAAAGAATCTCTCGGACGCTCTTGCCTCTCCCGAGACCCTGGTCCTTCCTTCAACTAACAAGAAACATGACGCTTTGCCTCACAGGGTGAGAGAAGTTCTTCCTTCAATACTTTATGCGCGTTTAGCTGACATCAGCGCTTACTCCGAATGGATTGAAGGGCCTTACCTTCCTGTGGGATGCCTCCATAGGCTCAGAATTGCAGCCAAAGGAATGCGTTATACCCTTGAATTCTTTGAGGGGGTGCTTGGAGAAGATACGAAAACCCTGATCAAAGAGTTCAAAACTTTCCAGGACCACCTTGGAAATCTGCATGACGCAGTGGTCGCAGTCAACTTGCTGGATTCCTGCCTGAGAAACGGGGAATGGGATTCGACCGAAAACGAAAAAGCCTCCGGAAAATACAGATTCTCAGAAGGTGTTCACGGAATCGAAACCTATCTCGCATACAGGGAAGAGGAACTTCAAATGCTGCTCGATAACTTCCAGGATGCCTGGGAAAAAATATGGAATGGAGATTTCAGAGAAAGGATTGAAAGCGCAGTGAAAAACCTGTACTAAAGTCCTTTATGAACGTTCTTAAGAGCCTCTGGTATTTGACTCAAAATTTAAGAAATTGTTTTGGTCACTAGATCCACGGACTTGAGAACGCAAAATACCTGTTATATAATAATAGCGAGTATTCCGAACCTTCTTTAACTGGCAACCACCGTATCGGCCTCTGTGATAGTTTTTTGCACAGAACTTCTGAAGCGCCAGAAAATTGTAGAAATCCGGTAAACATATCCCGGCACACATTACGTTGACCTGACGAAGCATGGCTGTTGGCGGCGCCTTCTTATGTTCCTTTTTTAGTGTTTCTGTTCTTAGAATCAGAATATCGGGATAGTTGACCCCGATAATGGAAGATAGAATTGGCGATATTTGTATTCGGAAAGCAAAAGAAGAAGACTGAAAGCAAATGACGGTAAAAAGCCTCAAGATAGTGTTTTCAGTTTTGCCTATGTGTTTATGTGGTTTTTTTACCTTTCATAGTATTAATCGAAAAAAAAATAGTATATAATGTTTTTGAAAGAAAATAGTTATAATATCTTTGTAACAATTAGGAAAACAAAATACATAGTCTAAAAAGTAGGGGAATGCATAGACTAAAAAGTGGGGGAAAGATCAAGCAGTTATTATATGGGTTAACGTAGAATTCACAAAACGTTATCATAAGAAATAATATAACTTCAGGACTCTCTTTACCCTTGCTCGCTTTGTTAAGTTCTTTCATAAAGGTTATTCTACTTGATTTTGTAGCTCAAGTGCGTAAGCCTTGAATATTTTATATAAATAATTTTTAGACCTTTATTTCCCTAATTTGTATTTTATGCAAACTTGCTAATTGCCATTCTGAGATCGTTTCATGCGTAACTAATATATACACCAGAAACGCGTAAAAGATTAGTTTCATGAGTAACTATTACTCAAAAGTATTTCAAAACAAGATTTCCGGCATTATAAAAATAGAGGATAAAATTATGGTAGATCCAAGAGAAATCTGCGATCCTATTGCCATCATCTACCGGAGCCATCTAGCATATATGGTAAAGGAACTCAAAGCTTACAGGATCGGAACCGGATAATTTGATTTTTTAATGGTTTTATATCGTAAGGATGGCATCTCTCAGGAAAACCTTGCAAAAATCTTGAAAGTCAGCAAAGCAACAAGTACCAGAGCAATCCAGAACCTGGAAAAAGAAGGGATGTGTACAGGCAGAGAGACATAAATGACCTTCGGGCTTATAGGGTTTATCTCACTGAAAGGGGGAAGGAAATAAGAGAGGTGGTTCTGGAAAAATAGATTTATTTTGTCGACACTCTCCTTTCAAGTTTTACACCTGAAGAAAAAGAAGTTTTCAGGCAACTAATCCAGAAAGCTTCACTTAAATTTAATGAAACGGGCCTCGAACTTCCCTATTTAGACATGCCTAATGATATGAAATAGAAACAAGAAGGAGAGGTGGAGACAAATATACCCTGATGCTCGCAGCGGGGTGCGCCAACGCAAATTTGGTTTCAATAAAGAGAGAATGAAATGAGCTTCATAAGTAATTCTTCAAATACAGATTACATCACAACAAGGCAGAAATACCTCAGTAATAAAGGCCTGATTGTTTTTTGGCTATTTTAAGCGCCTTTGTGCCCCTGTTAACTGACCTTTATCTTCCCGCTTTGCCCACCATGACTACGTATTTCCATGTACCTGAATACCAGATAAATCTTACTCTTATCCTGTTTTTCATTTTCTACAGCCTCGAAACACTGGTATGGTGACCATTGAGCGATAAATACGGACGCAGGCCCATTTTGCTCATCGACCTTATCGGCTATGCTATTGCAAGCGTTCTGTACGTAGCTTCATTAAATGTCGATCAGCTGATTCTTTTCCGGGTTTTGCAGGCTGTCGGCAGAGGATTGTGACTGACTGTAACAAAAATGCCTTTTTTAAC
>NZ_JAVKPK010000055.1:0-24821 GCF_031461075.1 Methanosarcina baikalica
GAAAACAAAAGCGAAAAAAGGTTTGAAATGCTTGAGGAAAGGACTTCTTTCGTCGCTACTACCTGTACATGCATTTGTAATCCATTACCAGAAGTTTTTCACTTATGAGTAAAGTGAACCAAAAATAGATCTGTCATCGGACCGATACATATGAAGGGGATCATATGGATACATTTGTGGGCACCAGCGGCTGGTATTATGAGTGGAACGAAATGAAAAACCTTGATTGGTTCATCCAGAACTCCGGCCTGAACACTGTCGAACTCAATGCCAGTTTCTACAGATTTCCCTCTCCTAACCAGATTGAAGGCTGGAAAACAAAAGGAGCAGAGCTCAGGTGGAGCATAAAGGTTCACAGGTCCATAACCCACTGGCGCCAGCTCAGCGAAAGTTCCCTCGATATCTGGAAAAATTTCCGGGAGCTTTTTGAACCTATGGACCATCTCATTGATTTTTACCTCTTCCAGATACCTCCAAAATTCGATGATACCACAAAGGCGCTTAAGTTTGTAGAAGCCGCAAAACTTGGTGAAAGGTTTGCTCTGGAGATAAGGAATAAAGAGCTGCTTGGGAACGACGAGCTGTGTGCAGAGCTTATGAAAAAAGTTACCCTGGTATCCGTAGACTCGCCGGATTACAGGAACCGCGTCTTTACCGGAAAAAAAGTTTATATGAGAATGCACGGAAGAGAAGGCTGGTACAGTTATGATTATTCGCAGGAAGAAATTAAGGAAACTATCGGGAAAATAAGTAAATTTGGGCCTGAAAAAATCTACATTTATTTCAATAATAATCATAACATGCTGGAAAATGCAAGAATAGCGTTAAAAGTCTTCTCTGGTATGTAAACCTGTGGCATTTTTCCCGATTCTCAAAAAGCTCCCTTCTGAGAAAAGGAAAATACTTTGTTCAATGGCGTCTGTTCTTATTATTTTCCCTGGTTTGGAGAACCTCTTTTTCAATTGTTAACCATTATTATGAATAACTTATTATATTAAAAGATAGATTTAAAGTTTGATACTGAGATTCTGAGGAACCAAAAATTAGGTGCCTCAAAATAAAAGCTGTAATTTTGACATTCCAACCAACAACGTAGAAACTATTTATCCGGAATTCCCTATATATAAAAAAGAAGTGAAATATATGTTCTGGAGTAAGGACGATATTGTAGAAAGGCTGAGCAAAATACCTCGAACACTGGAAGACATCTCAATAGAGATCTTTGAAGGTGTACCCCCAACAAATGATTTTTTACAAAAAGTTAGCCTTTCGAGAGAACACTGCGCAGATGTACCCTACATCTGCAGAAACTCGCACACAAATGTAAGCATAGAACAGCTAAGCATGGAAAAGGAACTTATGTATCCTTATATAGATGGTTCCCTTTCGAATGAATTTGCCATTCACTCAACTCAGTACCGGTTTATGCTGCCTTATGAAATCCTTGACAACAATATAAGGAAAGAATATAGAATCTTTCAGCCAGAAGAGCTGAAAACAAAGTTTCCTGTGGCTTATAAACAGCTAATGGAAATTAACCGGCATTCCGAAACCGAGAGGCAAGAATTCGATTCTGCCGATTGTTACCGTCTGGAAAACGAAAGCTTCCTGCAGTACATTAACACGCCTAAAATTATCATTACTAATCACTTCCGCCTGCAGGCTTCGTACGATCCGACCGGAAGCCATGTATTTGCAAATGGAGTAGGAGTCGTTTTGGGAGACCACACCATCTATCATTATGTTACAGCTGTACTTAACTCTTCGATATCAAGGGCTTTTCCTGAGGTCTGGAGCCGGGAAGAGGTGCAAACTAACAGCAGCCTGAACCCAAAAATGCTGAAAAGGTTTCCAATTATGTTCCCTAAAAAGGAAATCACTGAGACCCTTATAAGCACAATCTCCCACTACCTGATTTATCTCAACAGGCAAAAGCACATGGCAAAAGTTTACTCCATATCCGGTTACCAGGAGCTGGTTGACTTTTACAAAAGAATTTCAGATCTTTTGATTCTGGATACTTATGTTACAGATGACCTTGACCCAAAGCTTCTTGAAATTCTTGCGGAAAATATCACCTCATCTGAAGAAGGATTTGAATATAGTGACGACATAAATCTTTTGATCGGATTGCAGGCGATAAAGAGAAACATCCTGAATTCTCCTGACTTTGGGAAGTGCAGATTCAGCAACGAGTTCACAAATATTCTGGCGACTCTGAAAAACAGCGGTGTCTGGTAATGGAAAATTCTCAGCCAGCCCCTATATTCACAATTTTTCTTTTTCAGTAGCCCTGATTTTCAGCCTCAATTCCGAATTAGAAACTTATGTTTTTGTTAAAGCCATGAAAGTAATGAATTGTCCTTTCTTTTTTTATCCCCTACCATTAAGCCCTCGACTTTTCCTTCTTCATTAGACATATAATAGGATTCCGCAATCAATTTTTTCAGCGCTGGGGTTTCTTCAGTGAGATTTGTTGTGCCCATGATTCCGTAATAAGCTATGAAATAATCTTCTCTCCCTTTAAGGAAAGGTCTCTCGTACACTAGAAAATATCCCGAAGTTTCAGGGCTTTCATACCCTGTTGCGTTAAAAGAGGTGAGGTTAGGGAAATTTTCAACTTCGCGTCTTCCAATTTCTTCTTGAAGTTCTGCACTAATATTCAGTTCCTGATGGAACACATTACCATTTTCTTCAAGATACAGATAAAGGGTATCTTCCCCTTTTAGAAATTTAGATTCATGGTCAAAGTACCAGACGTTTATAAATTTTCCTCCAGAGTAGTTTCCTGCATTACAGTAAGGAGAAATCTTCGGAAAAGATGAAGTACAGCTCTGTACATTTCCTTGCCAGGCTCCAGGGATGTACCATTTAGGCATTGCTTCTGAAGGGGGCAGTCCTGGGCCTATCTGAATGAAATCAAACACGAGCCATACTCCGAGAAGAGCAACTATAAAAAATATCAAAACCGCTATCTTTTTATTCACTTTCTTATCAAGCATTTCTGCTCCAATTCAATCAAAGTTGCGCTGGCGCATCACACTGCAAGCAACGGAGTATTCGACTGAAATAAACCTGCTGCCGGTTCAGGTCTATATAGGAATCCTGCACGAAGCTTTCAATTGGGGTCCCATATAGTAAGAAAAATTCCGTAAGAAAAATTCGAATCTCTTCGTCTAACTATACAATTTTTGTTATATGTTATTTATGGCCAAATTAACTAAATGATTGATGAAACTCGACTTTTCGAATCCAATAAAATATATTAAAAAATAGATAAAATGAAAAAAATATCATCAAGAACCACTAATTAGAGAAATTCAATTCACAGAAATTTGCCTATTGAATTTTAGTAATAATTAATTCAAAAATAAGAAAATAAAGCCGCAAAATGCAGCTTTACTCAATATTCAATGCTCATGTACGTGCTCGTGCCCGTGTATGCATTCATTCTCGTTGATCTGTTTTCTTTTGTACCTGACATAAGTCTCATCGACTGCTTTCAGGCAATTTGAGCAAACCGGAGCATCCTTTTTCACGATCCCTTTTGAGAAACTGGGAATCTGAAGTTCGACCGGGAAAACCCTGCCTTTTTTCCCGCAAAGGGAACATTTGCCTCTCCTGCACGAGATTTCTTCATTATCCACAGTTAAGTAGGTTTTCTGGGCGGAATCGAGGCAGGTCTCGCAGAGTCCTTTCCAGACACCTTCAGGGTAAGCGAATTTGAGGAGGGGGGGGTTGACCCTGACCGGAATAACGGTTGGAATTCCTCGCCCGCAAAGATCACAATCTGTCATTTCTCATACCTCCTTAGATCAGTACCTTTGCTGCTTCCATTGCCCACTGCATGAAAGGTTCGGGCCAGAAGCCCATAGCCAGCACGCCGGCCACTGCAAACAGGAGAGCTGCTGCAAATGGGAGGGGCATGCCGATCTTTTTACCTTCGGGGGGAAGGAAGTACATATATTTCACAAGTCGTGCATAATAGAACAGTGAAAGGGCGCTGTTCAGGATGGCAACCACTGCAAGCCAGGTCATACCTGCCTGAATTGTCGAAGAGAAAAGCACGAACTTGGCCATGAAACCTGCAGTCGGGGGAATACCTGCAAGGGCAAAGACGAAAATCGTCATTGAAAGAGCTGCAAAAGGCATTGTCTTTCCAAGGCCCCTGAAGCTGTCAAGGTGGTCAGGGACTTCAAGGTTTCCTGTCCTTTGCGTGGTCACCATCCAGACTACTGCTCCGGCTACAATAAATGCTCCTCCTTTCATAAAGGCGTGGGCAAGGGCGTAGAAAATACCGCCTGTAAGGGCCATTGGGGTCATGACCACAAAAGCCATTGCAATATACCCTGCCTGTGCCAGGGAAGAGTAGGCGAGCATGCGTTTCACACTGGTCTGAGCTACTGCAACCACATTCCCGAAGGTCATGGTTACCACTGCCAGAATCGTGAAGGCAAGCTGCCAGTCAGGCTGAAGGGCTGCCAGAGCCACAATGAAGACCCTGAAAGCTGCCACAAACCCCATTTTCTTGGACCCGGCCGCAAGCAGGGCGGACACAACTGAAGGGGATCCCTGGTAGGTATCCGGAGCCCACATATGGAAGGGTACAAGAGCCATCTTGAAACCGAAACCTGCAATCAGCAGCACGACTGCAACAAGCCCTATCGGGTTTTGTGTCAGAAGGGCAGAGTTTGCAGCAATCTCTGGGATGCTGGTGGTGCCTGTTGCCCCGTAGACAAAGGAAATTCCAAAGAGCATAAGCGCTGCAGAGACCGAGCCTATTATGAAATACTTCATGGCTCCTTCGAGGGACCTTGGATTCTGTTTCTCAAAGCCTGCAAGGGCATAAGTAGCAAGACTTGCCAGCTCAAAGGCACAGAAAAGCAGGATCAGGTCGTTTGCAGATGCAACAACCATCATCCCGAAGGTTGCGAAAAGTACCAGGGTATAGAACTCTTCCGTATGGTCACTGTTTTCATTATACTTGATTGCAGCAACTGAAACGATCAGGGAAACTGCCAGGAATACCAGTTTGAAGAACTGGGAGAGGGCATCAATGCTCAGAGTACCCGAAAACATGGTGGCTTCGGTTCCGAAACTTTCTATTGTCAGAGCCAGAGCTGCAAGGATCCCCAGAGTTGCCAGGTAACCCAGCACATTCTTGGTCCGTGGGGACATGAAGACCCCTATAAGCAGTATAATCAGGCCAGTTGCAACGACTGCAATTTCAGGCGCAAGGGACATTAAATTCTTCATTTATTACACCCCCAGGGCAGCCGCGAGGCTTACTATTGCTTCCGAATTCGTAGTCATCATATTAAGCACCGGATTCGGGTTCCAGCCGAAATAAAGCACAAGAAGGGCAATCACTGCCATCGAGAAGACCTGAAGGGAATTTATGTCCCTTACATCCCCAAGCTTCTCGTTATAAACTCCAAACATCGCTCTTTGCATTGCCCAGAGATGGTAACCTGCGGTAATCACTATTGCCAGCAGGGCAAGCAGGACAAAACCTGGCAGGTTCGCGAAGCTGAAGGTCAGTACCAGGAACTCTGCAATAAAGCCAGTCAGTCCTGGCAGGCCAAGAGATGCCATAAATCCGAGCATCATAATCACAGTCAGCTTCGGCATCTTCTTTGCAAGCCCGCCAAGGTTATTGATGATCCTTGTGCCTGTGCTGCTCTGGATAGCGCCTGCGGACATGAACAGAATGCTCATTATAAGCCCATGGGAAAACTGCTGGAACATAGCGCCTGAAACCGACAGGGCAACAAGGCCTGCCGAACCCAGGACTACATAGCCCATGTGGCTTAAACTGGAGTAAGCGATCATACGCTTGAGGTCTTTCTGCCTCAGAGCCAAAAGAGCCCCGTAAAGAATGCTAAAAGACCCTAGAAAGCCCAGCATCATGATCATCAGATGAGGGCTGCCAGTATTCGGGAGCATCGGGAGTGAGATCCTGAAAAGCCCGTATCCTCCTATTTTGAGCAGGATGAAAAGCACACTACCTGCCGTAGGGGCTTCGGTATAAGCATCAGGCAGCCAGGAATGGAAGGGGAAGGTCGGCAGCTTTGCCAGGAACCCAAAGATAATCGAAAGGAAAATTGCGTCCCTTACCAGGCCGGATCCGATGAACTGGAACTGTGCGACAAGCTGTCTTATATCGAAGGTGGGAACGCCTGTCTGCTGCCATGAGGCATAGAAAAGCCCGAAAATCCCCAGAAGCATTACCAGAGAGGCAACATGCGTGTAGATAAAGAACTTGTAGGACGCATGAGCCCGCTTTTCTCCTCCCCAGATATTTACCATGAAGAAGAGAGGGATCAGGGTAAGTTCCCAGAAGATATAGAAGACCAGGAAGTCAAGGGATACAAAGACTCCTATGACTGCAGCCTGCATGGTAAGGATCAGCCCGTAGAACCTGTTCGGAGCTTCCCTGTCTTCCTTCCAGCTGTAAAGGATCAGAAATGGAATAACTATTGCATTTAGCAGGATAAGAGGCATGGAAATGCCGTCAATTCCAACCGTATAGTTGGCCCCGAGGGAGGGTATCCACTTTGTAGATTCAAAGAACTGCATGGCAGCAGTACTGCTGTCAAAGTTCAGGTAGGCATAAAGGGTAAGGCCCAGAGTCACAAGAGACCCTAAAAAGCCCAAGCCTGCAGCCTGTTCTTTCGTTTTTGTGAAAAAGGTTACTGCTGCGAAAATCAGCGGCACCAGAATCAACAAGGATGCGACCGGCAGCATCAGAGTACCTCCATTATCAACTTAACAAGTATTATAAGCAGGCTCACACCCGCAATTACTGCAGTTGCATAGGTCTGGACAACCCCGGTTTGAATCCTCCGGAGTTCTTCACCTGCACCAACTGTGATAATTGCGATTGCTTCCACAATGCTGTCAATGAGCACATCAACTACCTGCGTGAGGAAAGCAATAACTCCGTACACTATCCCGAGTGAGAAAAACTCGGTATAGATTTCGTGCTGATAGTAACGCTTGTAGAGCAGCCTGTAAATCGGGTTCTTCATGGAAGCAAGCGGCCCGAGTTTCACTATCCTCAGATAATAGATCACAAAAGCAATTGCAAGGCCTGCAAGAGCGGTTATTAACGGGAGCCACAGGATAAAGAGGGGCTCATGTCCTGTTGCCTCTACAAGCTCGTTTCTGCCTATGCCTGCAAGGCTTCCTATATCAAGGTTCACGAAACTGTTAGCAAAGGTCTCTTTAAGGAAATCCATGAATCCTGTCTGTGTCAGCCCACCGAACACAAGAGCAAAGAGTGCCAGAATGGAGAGGGGAATGGTCATAATGGCAGGGGACTCATGCCCGTGATAGTTGCTGCGTGGCTTCCCCGTAAAAGTCATGAAGATCAGCCTGAAGATGTAGATGGATGTAAGGAAGGCGGCAGCAATTGAGAATATGTAAGGAATCCAGTTGTTGCTGTGTTCTCCGAAAAGGTATGCAGCTTCAATAATTGCATCCTTTGAGAAGAAACCGCTTGTCCCTATTGAGGTTCCGGGAATACCGAAACCTGCCAGTGCCAGGGCTGCAATTGTCATTGTAGCAGCAGTTATTGGCATTACCTTTCCTACGCCTCCGAGTTCCCTCATGTCCTGGGTGCCGACTGCATGGATTACACTGCCTGCACAGAGGAAAAGAAGAGCCTTGAAGAAAGCATGGTTAATCAGGTGGAAAAGGGATATACCGACTGCATCCAGCCCTATCGCCGAACCGAGGCCCAGGCCGAGCATCATGTATCCGAGCTGGCTTATGGTCGAAAAAGCAAGCACACGCTTGATGTCATTCATTACAATTCCCATGGTGCCTGCAAAGAGAGCGGTAAAGCCTCCGACGTAGGCAACTACCATCAGGGAGTGAGGGGCTGCAATAAACATCGGGAACGTTCTTGCGACCAGGTAGACACCTGCAGTAACCATTGTAGCTGCATGGATAAGAGCTGAAACCGTTGTCGGACCTTCCATTGCATCAGGCAGCCACACGTGCAGTGGGAACTGCCCGGACTTTCCTATTGCCCCCCCGAAGAAGAGCAGGGTAATAATGGTAAGGTGGCTGATTTCAAAGCCGAAAATGTTTGCCTGCAAAGCTGAAAGCTGCGGGATGTAGCTGAAGATTTCATCAAAACGAAGCAGATATGTCCCGGCCGGGAATCCGCCTGCAATTTTCAGGAGATCGGAAGTCAGCACGATTATTCCCGTAAGGAACAGCACGTCTCCCACCCTGGTTGTCAGAAAAGCTTTCTTGGCAGCAGCTGCGGCTGAGGGTTTTTCAAACCAGAAGCCGATCAGCAGATAGGAACACAGCCCTACAAGCTCCCAGGAAACAAAGAGCTGTAGAATATTGTCCGAGAGGATCAGGGAAAGCATTGCCGCGGTGAAAAGTGCGGTTTCTGCAAAATATCTGGGCTTTCCGGAATCATGCGACATATAGCTAACTGCGTAGATATGGATCAGCAGGCTCACGAAGGAGACCATTGACAGCATTACTGCAGCCAGAGGATCAATTAAAACTCCTATATTGAGCACTGCAAACCAGGAATATGACTGGCTTACGACTTCTCCGGGATTTGTCAGCAGCCTGAGGGTAATTATGAAAGAGATTACGAAAGAGGCTGCAATTGCCAGTATAGGGACTATTGCCCCGCCGGACGACATTTTCCTTCCGAAGAAGAAGGTGATTACAAAAGCCAGTGCCGGAAGCAGGGGGATTAAAAATGCAAATTCTTCCAGAGCCGTTTTTACCACCTCAGGATGTTGAGCTCATCAAGGTTGATTTTATCGTGCATTCTGTAGATTGCCATGAAGATTGCAAACCCGACTGCTGCTTCGGCAGCTGCAAGGGCAATTGAAAACATAGCAAAGACCTGCCCGTTCAGGGTATCCGTGTAACTTGAAAAAGCTACAAGGTTCAGGTTTGCGGAATTGAGCATTAGCTCAATGCACATAATCATCCTGATACCGTTTTTATGCGTCATTACGCCATAAAGTCCGATTGAGAAGAGCAGGGCTGCAAGACCAAGGTAAAAGCTTAAAGGAATCATCTGTTGCCCTCTCCTTTTGCCATGTATATTGCCCCTATGAGGGATGCGAGCAGGACAATTGACAGGACCTCAAACGGTGCCACATAGTGAGTAAAGATCAGCATGCCTATGCCCTCTATATTACTCTGGTCAGCCGGATTCTGGGGAAGTTCCGAAACCGTATTCCAGGAAGTCCCAAAAGCCCCTAGCACCACAACACTTGTAAAGAGCAGGGCTACGATAAACGCTAACGGTCGATTAATCTGCACCGGGTTCACCTCCGATCTCGCGCTTTGTCAGCATAACCGCAAAGAGAATCAGCACTCCGATTGCTCCTATATAAACCAGCACCTGAATGACTCCCAAAAACTGGGCATTCAAGAGGATGTAAAGAGCTGCAACTCCGAACATGCACATGATCAGGGCAAGCCCGGCTCTTACAACATCCTTTGCGATTACCACAAAAATTGCAAAGAATATTGTGATTACGGCAAGAAGTCCGAAGACAACCACTTCCAGGGCTGCTCCGATTGTTTCGAGTCCGATCATCTCTCGTCACCTTCCTCAATATTGATTTCCCTGGCAAGTTTATCAGGACTCATGAGCAGGTCTTTGTGCTTCCATTTAACGAGACCTTTAGCGTATTCCTTGCCGCTTGAAAGCGCACCTTTAGGGCACTGGTCGATGCAGAGCCCACAGAAAAGGCAGTGTCCGATATCTATCTCAGGAAACCAGCGCTTTTTATCACTGCCCGGAGCAATCGGAACTTTGACAATCCTGATTGCATTGTTAGGGCAGGTATTAGCGCAAATGCCACAGCCTATGCATTTACTTTTATCAAGTATCTGAAGCCCTCTGAACCTGTCGGAAAGCTCGCTGGCTTTTTCCGGGTACATCCTGGTTACGGGAGGCTTGGGGATTTTTTTGAGTGCATACTTAATGTTTTTAAGAACCATGATCTCACGCTCCCAGGTAGAGTCCGAGTCCCACTGCCCAGACAAGGTTTAACAGGGCAAGGGGAAACAGCCTCTTCCAGCTCAGGTCAACAACCTGGTCGATCCTGAACCTCGGAACAGCCCACCTGAGCCCAATAATTACCATGAGTACAAAGATAACTTTTACAATCAGAAAACCTGTTGGGGCAATAAGGCCAAGTACAGGATTGTTTGCAACAAAACCCGGTACGTTCCAGCCACCCAGGAAGAGAAGTGCCACAAGGAAGGAGCCCAGAATCATATGGATATACTCGGCAAAGAAGGCTAGTCCGAAACGCATTCCACAGTATTCGGTAATCCAGCCTGCTATCAGTTCTTCTTCCGACTCGTTCTGGTCAAAGGGAAGTCTTCCCATATCAGCCATGAGTGCTACAAAGAATACGAAGCATCCTAAAGGCTGCAGAAAAATATTCCAGAGCATGCCCTGCGATCTGGAAATATCTACTATGTTAAGGGAACCTGTCATAACAGCTACACTTACAACTGTTATCCCGAGAGGTACTTCATATCCGACCATTCGGGCGAAGTTACGAAAAGCGCCGAGAAGAGAGTACTTATTATTTGAGCCGTAAGCCACCATGAAAATTCCGAAGATCGTAATTGCAGACATTGCTTCAATGTAAAGCACACTGATATCCATCTCGGTGACAGCGAGCGGGTATTCGACCCCATTAACGAAAACAGCACCCACAGGAATTGCAACCAGCATAAGGAAAATAGAACCCATCATGAAGATAGTAGCATTATTGAAAAGTAAACTGTCAGCATTCGATGGTTTCATGTCTTCTTTAGTAAAGAGTTTAATTGCATCGGCTACAAGCTGTAGAAGCCCGTATTTTCCTACGCGGCAGGGGCCCATCCTTGACTGGATATCTGCGGAAAGCTTGCGTTCCAGCCAGACAGCTCCCATTGCTGCGAGGAAAATAACTCCAATCAGAGCAAGGCCGACTATTCCTCGGATCCAGGGAAGGAAAGGAACTATAAATTCAGGTATTATAGTCATAGAAATCACCTGTCCGCTTCACTTGTACAGCCGTCCATGCTGCCCGAAATTGCTGCTACGTCTGCAACAGTCGTGCCTATGATGAGGGGAGGCAGAGCTTGAAGGGTAGGATAGTAAGGGCCTCTGACTTTTACCCTGTAAGGCTTGTCCGAACCGTCGGATACCATGTACATCCCCATTTCTCCTCTGGGGTCTTCCACTCTGTGAAATACTTCTCCTGCGGGAACTCTCATTACAGGCGTTCTCCTGCTGTAAGGAGTATTTTCCGGGAAGAGAGGGCCGTTTGGTATCCGGTCAAGGCACTGTTCCAGGATATAGATACTTTCCCGGATCTCATTAAGCCTGACCTGAACTCTTGCAAAACAGTCTCCTGCGGTTTCAGTGCAGACCTTGAAATCCAGGTCTTTGTAAACCAGGTAAGGCTCGTTCTTCCGAATATCGAAAGGAACCCCCGTTGCACGCAGAGCAGGTCCGGAAACCCCGAGGTTTTTTGCAACGTCCGCAGTCAGGACGCCGACTCCGACAGTACGTTCCCTGTAGATCCTGTCAGTGTGGAACATTTCCTCAAAGTCGTCAACTGATTTTTTGAGATTGTTCAGGACAGAGATGGTTTTTTCTTTAAACCCGTCCGGAAGGTCGGCGCGTACTCCTCCGAACTTCAGGTAGCTGTGAGTAATTCTGGCCCCGGTTACCATATCGATCAGCCCGAGAACCTCTTCTCTTTCCCTAATCGTGTACATGAACATGGAGACGAAACCAATGAATTCCCCGAATTCGCCTATACCCAGCAGATGGCTCTGAATTCTTGTGAGTTCCTCAAGAATAACCCTGATATACTGAGATCTCTCAGGTGGTTCGATGCTTAACAGTTTCTCGGTACAGCCCACAAAACACTCTTCGTTTGTAAGGGCTACAAGGTAGCAGATCCTGTCCACGATTGTGATTCCCTGAAGATAGGTCTTGTTCTCCAGGATCTTTTCAATACCTTTATGAATGAAACCCAGTTCAATCTCAGCACCCATTACTGTTTCCCCATTTAGCCTCAGGTTTAGCCTGAAGGGGCCGGGTTGCATGGGATGCTGGGGGCCCAGGTGTATGATCATCTCATTTGGTTCAAGATTTTCGTCCATTTTTCACCCTCACACCAGGTTTCTGGCGGTTGCATTCGGAAAACCCTTGTAATCTTTCCTGAGAGGCCATTCCCCCAGCATATCTTCTGGAAGTATTAGTGGCTTCAGGTTCGGGTGGTTTTTAAACACGATCCCGAAAAGTTCGTAAGTCTCCCTTTCATACCAGTTGGCATTCCAGTACACAGGTACAGTGGATTCGATCTCCGGATTTTCCCTCGGAAGCACGGCTTTCAGCATCAGAACCACAGGATGATTGTATGAAGCGATGTGATAGACAACTTCGAGCTCATTCCTTTTTATGTAGTCCACCCCGCAGACTGAGCAGAGGTGGTCGAATTGTAGAGAATCCTTCAGGTACTGGCAGACTTCTCTTGCCTTTTCCCTATCCACGTATGCCCTGGCGCGGATCCCGGATTCAGCGGTTGCTTCGGAAATTGCCTCAGGAAATGTACCTGTTAATGACTTGAGAATTTCTGTGACATCCATAATTTTTCCTCGAATAAATCTGAAACTTCAGAAAAACCTCAATAACCTTAATACTCCGTGCCCCGATCTTTTTTGGCCTTGATTTTTTCCTGCAGTTCCACAAATCCCTGAAGCATGGCTTCGGGCCTTGGAGGACATCCGGGAACGAAAACGTCGATTGGAAATATCTCATCAATGTTCTGAACCGTGCTGTATGATTCATAAAAAGGCCCACCACTAATTGAACAGTCTCCAAGACACATCACCCACTTGGGAGCAGGCATCTGTTCCCAGAGCCTTTTCAAAGCCGGGAGGTATTTTTTTGTCACGTAGCCGCTGATGAGCATGACATCAGCCTGTCTCGGGGAGTTTCTTGGAATGATCCCGAAGCGGTCCGTATCATAGTGGGCACAGCCCATGGCAATCATCTCGACTCCGCAGCAACCCATCGGCTGGGTCATGAACCAGAGAGAGTTTTTCCTTCCCCAGTTGATGAGGTCCTGAGCCTTCGTTTTCTTAAGGAAGTTATGGATTGCACTGGTGGTTGTCGTGATCACGCCGGGAATTGTTTCTTCTTCCGGAGTTCCATTTGATGTACTCGTTTTTTTCTCCTTCACTTCACCCATGTAAGGGCCTCCTTCTTCCAGAGGTAGATGTATCCGAAGAGCAGTATGAAAATAAAAGCAAACATCTCAACTACTGCGATTGAGGTGATCCCGTGTCCTTTATAGACTGTAGTCCATGGGTAAAGGAAAAGCACCTCTACATCAAAGAGCACAAAAGCAATTGCATAAAGATAATACTCAACATTGAACTGAATCCTTGCAGTCCCTGTGGGAACCGAACCTGATTCATATGTCGTGTATTTGCTGGCTGCGTTGCTCCTCGGACTCAGTTGCTTTACCATAAACATTGTCATTGGAGGCATAACAAGCGCCACGACAAGAAATATTGCAACCGGTATGTAGCTATCAATTATTCCAGACATTATATCACCTATCAAAGTGCAGCAACCTGAATTGCAGCGTTACATGACATGAATTGTGGGTTTTTACCCGGACAAAAAAATTGTGTCTGAGCACCCGGTTTATATAAAAACACATATCGGCCCGGACATATGTCCTATTAGAAACGCCTGAATCCACAGGTCCTTGATTGCAATAAACAGGATTCCTGTATACAGACATTTGCTTCCGGGTTCTGAAAATTTAGTTTTCTTTGCCCGATCTTATCTCATAAATTGCCAGAAGTGCGGGAAACTCCTGCTTCAGGCAGTATAGATCCTATTGCGGTGAAATATGTATTATTAATAATTAAGATTACAAGCCGCTAGGTTAATTCTGCAAATGAATTCTGGGTTATTTATAGTTATTTGCTAGATAATTAATATTATATAAATATTAAGTCTAAATAAATAAAGCTCTGTATTTAAAATATGCCGATGTCAAAAAAAATCAGAGCAAAAGCATTGATCTGCTTACGAAATTATATATACACCTTACAGATGTAATTGTCTTCAGGCCGTCCTACCCTTAATAAAATAATTTAATAAATGCAAATCATTCTCCGGCAAGTATGAATATTTATATGTGCAATTTAATTATTTTATCTCAAATAACATTTTTCGCAGATATTACGAATAAGCCTGCGTATATGTTATGAATAATAGTGATGGATCCTGGAGATAAAATGCTCTTTGGGCAGGTTTCAAAATAAAAATAATAAAGAACTGGAAAATAGTCTAAATTTTTCTGGCGCAGGTTCCGGGATGGAAATGCTCCATTTTTGCTCCTTCAAATAGATAACCGAACCTGGTAGCGAATATCACAGAGAATACAACATAATATTCTGCCGAAAATAAAAAAAGCCTGGAATTCTTAAAAAGGACTATAAATTACCAACATTTGAGAATTAACTCAACCGCAATCTTCAAAATATTCATTGATGTGAACGTGAAATTAGATATCGATTTGGTGTTCGAATATTATTATTATTATTATTATTATTATTATTATTATTATTATTATTATTATTATTATTATTATTATTATTATTATTATTATTATTATTATTCTAATTCTTTGATCTGTTTTGCCAGCTGATTTATTTGTTCTTGTTTTTCAGCCAGATCATCTTTAAGCTTCTTTAACATCTCTTCCTGCTCTGTGCCCTTTTTATCCTCTTCGTGTAATTCCAAATGCAAGAGAACAGTAACATCTTTTCCCACGTTCTGAAGCCCTATAGATGATAATCTCCCCTTCGAATCGGCCACACAAGTATAAACTGTATCACCTGAAAGCAATTCTATTTTGTGATCTTGTACCTCTTTATACCCTACAATCACTATACACTTTTTTCCTGCATTCGTGATACCTACATTTGTGGGTATTCCCCGCGCCATCACAGTTCGATGGAGAACTTCGTTGACTGATTCGAGAATGATAATAACCCGCCAGTGATTAATCGGCCACAAAATCGATTGTGATGGTTTGTTTGACGGTTTTTCACTCATTTCTAACTCCACGTTTCTTCTAATCATTTCAATCTCTACGTCTTCAAGCAGGGTCTTGAGATCAATCATAACTTCGGTTAAATGAGAGTCACAGGTATTTACAAATCCTTCATCGACTGCCTGTGATATCCGTTCTAACATTTTCAGTCTTTGATAGTTGAGGGTATAAGGATCCAGATGCCTGGAATGTTCAAACCGGTTATCTCTCACTTTTTAACTCCTTACATTTTCAGTGATTACAGGAGCACAACATACCACAATTAAAAAAAAGAATCAAAGGAATATTTAGAGAGGTATTCTTTTGTGTACTCCCTTTTTGTTCGGTTTATTTGAAATTTTTGAACTCATACTTTCCTCATCCATTCCATACTTTCTTCATACAGTTTGTGGTATTCATCCTCGATGGGGTTTCTGCCTTTCTTCAAACATACCCGAATAACACCGAATACAATTTGAAGTATTACCCTCCCGAAAAAAACAACGAAAAAAAAGTATCCAAAAACGGATATATCTTCTATCATTTCTTTAATATCTCCTTATATTCCTCACATAGCCGGTACTCTTACCCACAAACCAGATAAAAAAAAGATATAGATTTTCCACATCTCTAACAATGAAGTTTATGTGGTTCGCTTTGATTCCTGTGAGGTCTCTTTTGTCTTGATAATATACTATATAACTTCTTGATAATATATTATATAACTACTTAGTTATTAATACGTATACTATTTATAGTTTTCGTATGATGTGAATAAGATTATACGTATATTACATATAGTTTTCGTATTGTACAAATAGTATTTAAAGTAAACACAATGGATACAAAATACAGCACCATTGAATCTTGCAAAACTGGCATTTTAAGCAATACTTAAAACATACCTGATATTCCCCTCTCTAATTATTTATTAAAAGTTACGCAGTGGGCCTTAGAATAGACCCAATGTTTATTGTGGGAGATTACAACGGGAAAAAGGGAAAAGTCAACAAAGGAAATAAATGACATATCACCGATTACAACATATGGTTACCGCATTTATGGCAGAAAATAAATCACGCTTCCATATCAAGCCTGAGCACATGGCCGGAGCAACACACTGTACCAATACATTATAATAACTCTTTTCATGATAGAAAAGCTGGTGGAATCGCATGAAGATTAATGACAATTGTGTAGGATGCGGTCAGTGTGCTTCTTTTTGCAAGAAAGGAGCAATAGAGGTAAAGGGAAAAGCACGAGCTACTGCCGCCTGCATAGAATGCGGAATATGTGTTATCTACTGCCCTGTGAAAGCCATAGAGGTGTCGGCGTGAAGGCGGTCGTAATTGGTGCCGGCCTGGGAGGGCTCTTAAGTGCGGCTAGGCTCTCGAAGGCAGGATACCAGGTCGAAGTTTTTGAGAGGCTTCCGATTACAGGAGGACGGTTTACAAATCTCAACTACAAAGGGTTTCAGCTTTCGAGTGGAGCTTTCCATATACTTCCTCATGGACCTTCAGGACCTCTGGCTCAACTTCTCAGGGAAGTCGGAGCCGACGTGAAGATTGTGAGGTCAGAACAGACAACTATGCGCGTACCTTTGAAAAAAGGCGACCCGGATTATGGAAAAGGCTTCAAGGATGTCTCTTTTAACGATTTTTCCACGCTACTTTCCCATAAAGACCGCCTGAAAATTGCCTTTCTTATAGCGAGTACGAGAAGGAACCACCCGACAGGAAGCACTCTCCAGGCATGGATCAGGACTCAATTTAAGGATGAATGGCTTGTGAAGTTTGCCGACTCCTTCTGCGGCTGGTCCCTGAGCCTGAAAAGTGACGAAGTCCCTGTTGGAGAAGTCTTCGAGATAATTGAAAACATGTACAGATTCGGCGGCCCCGGCGTTCCCATTGGCGGGTGCAAAGGTGTTATTGACGCCCTGGAATGTGTCATTGCTACAAATGGCGGAAAGATTCATATTGAATCCGAAGTTTCAAAGATCCTTGTGGAAAACGGAAAAGCTGCAGGCATTATTGTTGGCAATGAGGTATATGAAGCAAACCTTATCATCAGCAATGTGGGGCACGCCGCAACTGCTTGCCTCTGCGGTGAAGCCCTTTCCGGAGAGAGATATTCAGGATACCTCCGGATGCTTGAGACCCTGAGGCCTTCTGCCGGCATAAAGATTTGCCTTGCTGCAGATGAACCGCTTGTGGGGCATTCGGGTGTCCTCCTGACCCCTTATGCGAAAAGGGTAAATGGGATTGATGAGGTTACGCAGGTTGACCCTAAACTGGCTCCGCCTGGCAAGCACCTTACGATGTCCCATCAGCAGGTAGCTCCTGAAAATGTGAGAAATCTCGAGGCTGAGATCGAATTAGGGCTTCAGGATCTTAAAGAAATCTTTCCCGGCAAGAAATATGAAGTCCTGCTCATCCAGTCATACCATGACAACTGGCCGGTAAACAGGACAGCATCAGGTACGGATCCTGGAAACGAAACTCCGATTTCTGAGCTCTATGTCGTAGGGGATGGGGCTAAAGGAAGAGGAGGCATCGAAGTCGAAGGAGTGGCTCTCGGCGTGGCTGCAACTATGAAGAAAGTCCTGGGCTGAAGTTCCAGAAACAGACTCGGCAGGTGTTTTACCATTCCACCGAAAAATTCCAATTTTGTTACATACTCGAAAAACGTTTTCATTCCCGTAACCAATGTATGCAGGAACCGCTGCGGTTATTGCGGCTTTAGGCGGGAACCCGGACAACCGGATGCCAGGCTCATGAAGTCCGGGGAAATCACTCATGTTCTTGAAAACGGGGTAAAGGCCGGTTGCACTGAAGCTCTTTTCACCTTTGGGGAATATGCAGAAGAAGTGCCAGTGTACAGGGAATGGCTCAAAGAAGTTGGTTATTCTTCTACTTTGGAATACCTTCTCTTTCTCTGTGAAACTGCAATCGATATCGGAATTCTTCCTCATACGAATGCAGGAATCCTAACGCGCTCGGAGCTGAAAGCTTTAAAACCTCTGAACGCAAGCATGGGGTTAATGCTTGAGAGCACGGCAACCCTGGACGCCCATAAAGACTGTCCGGGAAAACTTTCGGAAATCAGGCTTGATATGATTCGGGAAGCCGGGAGACTTAAGATTCCCTATACTACAGGCCTCCTTGTAGGAATCGGGGAAAAAAGGGAAGACAGAATAGAGTCCCTTGAGGCTATCGCAGGCCTTCACAGGGAGTACGAGCATATTCAGGAAGTTATTATCCAGAACTTTGTCCCAAAGCCGGGGACACCCATGCAAAACTTTCCTGAGCCCACAGCAGAAGAAATGATTGATACTATACTCCTTGCCAGGCAGATCCTTCCTCCTGATGTGGCAGTGCAGGTTGCCCCAAACCTTATAGACCCGAAAGCCCTTATCGCAAAAGGGGTAACCGACCTGGGAGGCATATCTCCACTGACCATTGATTGGATTAATCCTGAAGCCGAATGGCCGGATGTAAAGGACTTGCAGGAGAAACTGGGACATATCTTGCTCAGGGAACGCCTGCCAATTTACCCTCAGTACGTAAAAAGAGGGTGGTACTCTGCCAGAATAGGCGGGCTGGTCAGACAGCTTTCTGACAGGGAAGGTTACAGGAAACTGCCCTGAACAGGGCACGCGGAGGAATTAGAAAAATGAACAGCAAAATTCCCGAAGACCTCTTAGAACGCGCATACCAGGGGAAAAGCACAAAAGAAGACGGACTTCTGCTCCTGAAGGTACCTCCTTTCGAACTCTTCAGATTTGCGGACGAACTCCGCTCCCTTGCAGCAGGAAATACAGTTACTTACGTAGTAAACAGGAATATCAATTTTACAAGCCGCTGTGTAGGAACATGCGGGTTTTGCGCATTCAGGACAAACGCAGGCAAGGTCCTCAGCATTGAAGAAATCATGGCAAAGGTAAGAGAGGCAAAGCAGGAAAATGCGACTGAAGTTTGTATCCAGGGGGGGCTACTTCCTGAGGTTGGCCTGGACTTCTACCTTGGGATTGTAGAAGCCATAAAAGCTGAGTTTCCTGAAATTCATATTCATTCTTTTTCGCCGATGGAAGTCTACCATGCTTCCCGTATCAGCGAAATGCCGGTAAAAGAAGCCCTTTTAAGGCTTAAAAGAAGCGGGCTTGACACAATGCCCGGAACTGCGGCAGAAATACTTTCGGATCGGGTGAGGGAGATTATCTGCCCCTTGAAACTGAAAACCGGAGAATGGGTCGAGGTTGTCAGGCAGGCACACGCTGCAGGCATCCCTACAACTGCAACCATGATGTACGGGCATATTGAAACCCTGGAAGAAAGGATCGAGCATATGCTGATCATCAGAGAAATCCAGAAAGAGACAGGCGGAATTACGGAATTTGTGCCCCTGCCTTTTATGCCCTACAACAATCCTGTAGGGGAAAAAATGATAAAAGAAGGCAGATATGCCACTCCAGGCCTTGAAGACCTGAAGACCTATGCTATTTCCCGTATTCTTCTCCACGGGCATGTGAACAATATTCAGGCAAGTTGGGTGAAACTCGGGAAAAAGCTTGCCCAATTCGCTCTCAATTGCGGAGCCAACGACCTTGGTGGCACACTTATGGAAGAAAGCATTTCCAGGTCTGCCGGAGCCGGCCATGGGGAAATGATAACTGTTGAAGAACTGGAATGGATGATCTATGGAGCCGGAAGAATCCCACAAGAGAGAACAACTCTGTATAGAAGAGTGCGCGACCTGGCTTCGGGAAGCCAGAAGACGCCAGGGTGCGGAGTCTCTGAATGAGCTTATCCATCGGGAATAAGTCGGAAATATATCAGCTTAAACAGGAATGATCGGATGTACATGAAAAAACAGGCAGCAATCCCCGATGATGTCATTGAGAGGGCATATCAGGGAAAGTGCACTAAAGAAGATACGCTAATCCTGCTTGAAGGAAGCCCATTTGAGCTATTCGAACTTGCCGACGCTCTGCGGACCCATGCAGTAGGCGACGTTGTTAGTTATGTTATGAATCGGAACATTTACATTACAAATAAATGCGCAGGAAACTGCGGATTCTGTGCCTACAGGACAGAGAAAGGCTATATACTGAGTGTGGAAGAAATCCTGAAAAAGGTGGGTGAAGCCAGAAAAGCCGGGGTTGTCGAAGTTTGCGTCCAGGGAGGGTATACCCCGGAAATTGACATGGAATTCTATTTTGAGATCGTAGAATCCATAAAAGCCGAGTTTCCTGATATCTGTATCCATGCCCTGTCCCCTATGGAAGTAAATTACGCGGCAGGAATTTCAGGTATGTCCGTAAAAGAGGCTCTACGCAAACTTAAAGACTGCGGACTTGATTCTCTTACCGGAACTTCAGCCGAGATTCTTTCCGATAGGGTGAGAAAAATAATCTGTCCCGGGAAAATCAATACACAGCAATGGATCGATACCATAACGACTGCACATAAAACCGGAATTTCCACCAATGCAACCATCATGTACGGGCATGTGGAAACGGTTGAAGAACGCCTGGACCATGTCTTTACTATCCGCGAAATCCAGAAAGAGACCGGCGGGTTTTCGGAACTTATTCCAATGTCCTTTTTGCCTTACAATAACAGGATCGGGGAAAAGATGCTGGCATCCGGAAAGTTCGCAAGCACAGGACTCGAAGACCTGCAGCTCATTGCCATTTCCCGCATAATTCTGCACACCTACGTAAACAACATTCAGGCCACCTGGGTTAAGCTCGGGAAAAAACTTGCACAGGTAGCCCTTCAGTGCGGAGCAAACGACCTGGGAGGCACGCTTATGGAAGACCAGATCTCAACAGCATCCGGAGGAAACAATGGGGAATATGTGTCTCCTGCAGAATTCGAATGGATGATAAAAGGCGCAGGAAGAATTCCCATGCAGAGGGATACTCTGTACAGGAAAGTGGAGCCAAGATTTCCGGACAGAGAAGGCCCACTTCCGAATTACGGAAGGGCAAAAATAGACAGCAGGGAATAAGAACGATTAACAATTGAAGATTTGATTTCTGGAAGGTTAAAAGATCACTATTTGCAGGAGTCCAGATGAAAGCCGTAATCCCTTATAAAAAAGCCAGTGCAAAATCCCGATTGTCCCCTGTCCTGAATCAGCAAGAGAGGGAAGAGTTTGTGGAACTCATGCTGAATCAGGTAATAAACTCCCTTCAAGAAGCCGGAATAGAAAAAATCGATATTCTCAGTCCTTCGATGTACGGGCTTGAGAACATGAGGACAGCGAGGGTTCTTCTGGACAAAAATGACCTGAATGAGGCTCTTAACAGGTATCTCGAAGGTGCAGAGGAGCCGATCCTGATTGTTATGGCTGATCTTCCCCTCCTTTCTCCAAATCATATTAAAGAGATAACTTCAACAAAAGAAGATGTGTGTATTGTCCCGGGAAAAGGCGGGGGTACGAATGTACTGTTTCTAAGAAAACCTTCAGGCTACAGGGTCAGGTACTACGGCTCGAGTTTTCTGACACACTGTTCGATTGCAGCAAAAGCCGGGCAGAATGTTGAAATCTATGACTCTTTCCTTGCAGGCACCGATATAGATGAGCCCGAAGATCTGGTCGAACTGCTTATACACGGAAATGGAGCTGCAAAAGATTATATCAGCCAGAAGTTCAGGCTTGAGATTAGCAGAGGAAGGGTGAGGCTGGCTCCATTTTGAGCCAGAGTCGCAATTATCAAATAATCGAAAACAGAGAAAGATTATATGGGAGTTGAATGAAATTTAATATGTTTACTACATACTCGTGAATTTACATATATTTCCAGCGAGAGAAAACACAGGTTCTTCGTTGTTTCAGATGGACTAAAATTTATCACATAGTTGATAATTTGCCAGGCTGAAATGATATATATCGACTTTGTATGTGAGTTTTCATAACAAATGTTTCTGAATATTGTCTATGTCCCTCCCAAATTAGGAAGTGGATATGAATTACCCACTCGAAACAACGAAGGACCATAACAATACCGTCAAAAACTTGGCCCGCATGAGATTGATTTTCAGAGTTCTCACCAAAAAGTTTAAATCAAAAATATAAATATGTTGAGAAATATCTGCGGCCGAATATAAGTTAACAACGGTTCTCGGAGAAGTTTCCACCCCCAGAGCAAATGGCGGGGTTTTTGACTGAAGTAAACTTACAGCATCAATTTTGAACTACTCATCTGATATTTTATTCTGAAGGCGCATCAAAGAAAATATACAATGCACCATTATGAATTATGAAATATTCTCCGGATCCTACATCATGGATTACCCTTTCATTCATATCAACAGCAGCATCCACAAGGTCTTGAAGTGAAGAAATATCAACCTGCAGAGGAAAAAGCCTGTTTTCGGGAAGTTTGCCTTTGCTGATAAACTCTTTAAAAGGCAAACGTTTGCTTTCTTTTTCCAGTTTTTCGATGTATGCCGGATCAACTGTACTCATTTTCCTGATAGGAATAAGTATCCCCGTAAGGACTGTGCTTAACAGGAATAAGAACAGAGGGAATTTGATCGTTGATAGTGAGGGGGCTTTTTTAACCTTGACATTTTTATACGTATCTTCGATGAATCCCAGTTTTTCAGGCATCTGATAGTATGTAGAACTGATGTCGACAGGTATAACAAAATTTTTTACACCTTTAACGTTCTCCCCATTAATTTTTCCTTCATATTTGATAGCGGTAACTATTTCTATCGTTGGATCTGAGGAATAGTTCAACTGATCCTGTACCTCTTTGACCATTAATTGAGTTTTAGGTACATCAAGGGTAAAATTAGAAGTGAGAGCATCTCCACTACTCATTTTAGCGGTTTTTGAATCGCCAACCTGGAAATTCTTCTGCCAGAATATTTTCTGCTCTTCTCCAGCTCCTTCCTTGCCGCTTGCCACAATCATCGTCTTAGCTTCCATAATGAGGTCAGCAGAATCTGCGGCTTCAATGCTGTATACGAACGAAATGTCTTCGGTAGGAGATACGGATAAAAAATACGCCGGATTTCCCATTTCAAGTTTGGTTCCTTCCGGGTAGAGAGGGTTTGGCTCCGTTACAGAGGCTGAATATGTATAATTACCTCGCTGTGTATAGGAAGTAACATTCTTTTCTTCATATGATGCTCCGGCATATTCCTCATGCATCCAGAGACCGGAAAAAATCATCATCAAAAAGAATACAAAGAGAAATATTTTCGCGTTGTCTATTAAGATGTTTTTAAGTTTAAGGAATACAGTTTCCAGCGTTTCACCTCCATCTTCCATTATTTACTCCATGTGCTATACACAGGTATTTCATCAATAATAATTGATATTTTTCCAGACACTTACATACTTTCATTATTCGGCCTCTTATTTTTCCACGATGTATACGTTTTGGTTCCTGCACACATGTAAGCTTAGATTTCCCGCAAGGCAATAAACATCAGATTCCATTAGAGCATGTCTCCCGTAAGTTTATACCAGATGGAATGTCCTTTTCCACTGTGCGACCAAACGACGGGCTTTTATCTTCTTACTTTTTCTGCCGATACTCGATTTCGGGTACCACAGAGGAATCAGAAGCAGCGTAGAAAGGAAAGTATATAGCCCAATCTCTACAACAGCAGGAAGATAAGGGTTTATTCCCGCAAGCACAATTATCCAGAAGACCGGCAGGACATAAGGTACCGAGCTGATCGTTGCAGGTGTATTTTCCGGCGCGATAACCTGAGTCTCATTAGCCGGAGGAACCACTCCGTACCAGAAGTTAATCGCAATTTTTTGTCCCGAATCGTCAGGTGTGAAAACGTATACGAGAGGAAGGGATCTCGAGTTCTCTATTGTGTATTCCTTTTCAAGAACTATAGGCCCATTTTCCCCTAGGTTGAGCGTGACCATCCCTGTAAAAATAAGCCCGCTTATAATAATGAATGCTGCTAGCCTTTTTCCTTTTATTATATAAGAAATTCTCCTAGCCATCTTTTTTCGTTCCAGCTCTACTTTTCGGGCGCGTGCTGGATTGTTGTACAGAATCAAAGTTCTTATTTCATCGAAAATGATCAGACCTGCAGGAAGTACGACCGTGAAGATAAAAATATTATTATTTTTTGAAATCTCGGGCAGATACCCTACAAAAGGGATGATGAATATCAGTTTTCCCACAACATTTGATGCAGGCACCTTAAAATCATCTTCTGCTTTATTTGCATCCCCTTTCGTCTGGAAGATACGCTCTTCTCCTTCTTCTAAGGAAATGATCCGGTGCGTGATTAATGTATCAGGTTTGCCCCCTGGATCTTTGAAGGCTACAACATCCCCGACAGCAAGATCATTCGGGCTTACTGATCTTACAACGATCGTATCTCCAGGCAGCATCACCGGGGTCATGCTCCCGCTCAACACAATCATAGGTTCCTCTGATCCTGTAAAGAATGGAATTAAGGCATTGACCAGAGAAGCCGCAATTAGCAGGAAAATTGTTGTGTGGAGAATTTCTTTTTTCTTCATGCTCCCATTTCCATGCTGGAATTTTTATCCTCTGTATTATCTACGGAATTTTTAGACACAGAAATCTCGCTTGTCTTTATATTCTGACCATCTGCATTGGATGCGGTCAGGGTAACGGCATAAGTCCCTGCTGTATGGTAAGTGTGCACCGGATTCTGCTCGGGAGAACTGACTCCGTCTCCAAAA
>NZ_JAVKPK010000056.1:0-24232 GCF_031461075.1 Methanosarcina baikalica
TCTCTGTTTTGATATGATTTATAAGATATATGCTGTGGGAAACCCTTTCCACGGATGAAATTGCCATGAATTCTTTTCCATCAAGTGCAACCGATAGGTTGCGGTTTCAGCTAGCTATTTCTCCAGTGAATTGTGAATACGCTCAATAGTTAAAAGCATTATTTAAGTTATTCCTTATGAAAGGGTACAGAATAAATTAACGTGTAAATATTTAATTTTTGTAATTTTTTTCCATTAAAAGTCTGTATTTTTTATATCTGTTCAATTCGTTCTGCTTATCTAAGTCAATGCGCTGTAGAGCCTTACTGCAACTTTTTAGTCTGCCTTTGAATATTATGTTTACGGTCTGTTAATACCATATAAGTCTCAATATATTAATAATGACCCATTCTCAGATCTGAAATATAAAGCTTTCCAGGGTTCAGGGCAAACGAGACTTGAAAACTCTTTTGAAAAAGGTGTATATAATTTTATTTAATTCCATCGTTTTCACCCAGGGGTTGCCAGAGGCTACATGGGAAAATAATTGTAAGGCGTATTGAGACCCTTATATAAAAGATATCTTTTCCGGGACAACTTCTGGATTTCAGGATTTACTTGATTTTATTGTTGGGGAAATTATAAAATGAATAAGAAATTTCTGGACTTATTCGTATTATATGCTTTTCTGTTTGCTTTACTTGTTATATCGCCTGCGTATTTCCAGGTGGACAGGGAAAAGGATGCGAGTTCCAAAATGGGCCCTATGATGCATAGTTATGGTTTTGAGCAGTGTGACAGCATGTTTGAAGGTTTCGGGTCAAAAACTTTCAAAGAGGTTTTACCGGATATTTTGTTGATCCTCTATTTCATTCAGCGTCTCTACTGCTCACAAATTCCTTATCTCTTCTGTACAGGTCGAGCTTTGTGCAGATAGCTATTGAAATCCAGATTGTAAATCCGGAAATGAAGGCTTTTAAAAATTCTATTAACGTAAAGTGGAGGTAATTTATCGTTCCAGACGTTATAAACATTGCATCAAGAATAAGGCTAGACGCTCCGAATAGCAGGAGTGCTATAAACACCCTTAAAATTCTCTGTGTTACACTGCCTGAATCATTCGGTATCCCTTCTCGTATGATCAGGAAGTATGCAATATTCGTGCCAAGGAACAGTCCTGCTATATCGGAACTCACCAGCGACAGGGCTGTAAATACAATAGGGATAACAAACATAACGGAATAAAAAAGTAGATTCCTGTGCCTCAAAGTGAGTTCAAAATTCTCTTTTTTGAAAAAATCATCTTTCAGAGGGCTTTTGAGAAAATGATCAAAGATTATCAGGAAAATTAATCCTATAGTAGCCCCTCCCAATACGTCTCCTAAGAAATGTCTTCCCAGATACATCCTTGAAAAAGCCATGATTACTATTACCAGAGGAGTAAGTCTTTTAATTACTCTGCTCTTGAAAATAATGGCGCTTCCTCCCCATAGCGCAGTCGTAAGTGCGACATGCCCGGAAGGAAAACCGAAAGGTGAACTGGTAAACGCTTCTTGAAGGCGAAATGCTTTAAGAACCTCTTTGTCGGGAAGCTTGAAAATACCTTCCGGTCCGTTCCCATTAAAAAGTGACGTATTTTTAATTCCTGACTCCAGGTTAAGAACTCTATTATCTACAAAATCCGGCCTTGGAAATGCGATCAACACCTTTAGAATCACAGTAACCAGGCCTGTCCAGAGCAGTAGCTGGTACAGAATAAAACCTTTTTTAAAATCAACGCCAAAAGTGGTAATGATTGTTATGGCAATTAAAAACGAGGAAGATCCCATCATAGTTATCAGAATCATGAGGAACGTAAACCATTCGTTTCCAAGGGACTGCAGGTAGATTATAGGTTCGGTCTGGAACATCTCTATAGCTCCTTGAAAGGCCATTTTTCTGGATTTGAATTGTATAATATTTTCATTTATTTTCTTCCTCAGAGGCTGGCAAAATGTAAAAAGTTTTTCGTTTTTACCTGGATATTTCGTAATCCCAAAACCTGTTTTCAGACAAACCTGTTCTCAGGCAAAAAGGGAGCAGACGGATACGTTGTGGTCGCTCCTTTCTGGCAGACATATTCCATCTATCCGTCTGATGCAGAGATGGAGGCGCTTATAAGGAACAGCACAGTTTACCTTGAGGAAAGGGACTATGTTAATTCCGAAAAATTGGGACTTACTGGCTTTTGTGCAGGCGGTAGGTATACGATGCTTTTCTTGCCGCAGATCAAGGAGTTTAAGTCCGGAGTCGCATGGTATGGTTTTCCCTATACAGGCGGAGCTAAAATCCAGCCAGACAAGCCGGCCAGCCTGATAGACCAGCTTAACGCGCCTATGCTTATGATACACGGCACCCGGGATCAGGCAACAACATTTCTGACATCTACAGATACGCAGATGAACTGGATGCTGCTGACAAATACTTCGAACTGAAAGTTTACCAGGGCGAACCGCACGGCTTTATGATCGCAGAAAGCGAAAAACTTTCCGAAAGTTTCGTTGCACAGGAAGCATATAGGAATGATAGGCTTCTTTGACAGAACATTGAATGATTCATCCCGGTAGCTTGAGAGGGCATATCCTCTCATCAATTCATTCTCTTTTTAACAATCGGCAGACTTTTCCTTTTTTTATATAAAAGATATGTATTTTGTATGTGATCCTTAGAATTTCCATTTAGCAATTTATTTTTACTTTTTATGATTCCCGGAATTAAATGTAACTTTGCAACTCCCTAATACGATTTTTCAAAAAAAGAGATATATATTTAGATTTCTATATTATTAAACATAAAAATCTGCGTCAGGAACACAGAATCATGGTAAATACACTTTCTCACATAGGAGTAGGCCTTCTCATTGCCCTGGCTTTAGGCCTGAAAGGAAACAAACTGAAGGTTGTAGCCTTTCTCTCCCTGCTTCCTGACCTGGACTTTATCCTGTACTCGGCATTTGACTTTGCCAATAATAACCTGAGCCATGAGGCCAGAAATCAGCTTTTTTACCTGATCGGGCACAGGGAGTTCATGCACTCGATACTTTTCATTGTTCTTATTACACTTTTTATCTGGTTTAAGACAAAGGATTGGCTTTTTACGGTTGGAGGGTTCCAATCCATTTTTTTCCATTCCTACCTCGATTACGTTACAAGCTGGAAAATGCGTCCCTTCTATCCGTTCAGTACAGATGCTTCCATTATGGGAGCAGTTTATTTCTTCGACCCGTTATTAAATTTGCTCCCTCTATTGCCTCTCGTTATTATAATTATGGGAAATTTGAGCCACACAGGAAAACTCAATGGAAAATTAAACAGCTTTTGCACTTTCATATACAGGATTGATGATAAGCTCTATGCCTCGTTGATTCTTGTACTTCTTGTCTGGCTTATTTTTATGCCAGTCTCAAAAGCTTTCCTGATCAACCATATCTCCGGGGCAGAAGAAGCCGAAATAAGTTACCAGAATACTTATCCTGAATCCGTGGACAAATTTATAACGGCTTACTCATTTAATTCTACCCATTATAAAGTCCTGGAAATAAGCTATCTTTCAGGAATCGAGAGAAGTTCTTACGTTGAAAAAGTTTTTGTAGAGGGCGATGTTCCTGATGCTGCTGCCTATATCAAAAGAGTAGAAAAGTTATATCACGCAGGTGTTCCTCAGGAAATTGACTATCCGGTTTACTATATTTCCGAAAAAAATGGCTATGTAACGGTTATCCTTAGCGATGCCAGAAATCCGTACTGTGGAGAATTGGCTTATTTTAAATCGTTTTACAGGTTCGTTTTTGATAAGAAAAATGGAGAGGATTATGAGGTCTCTGCAGGTATGCACGGAGGACCGGAAGAGAGGTTAGGCAGGAACTGGTTTGGATGAATCTTTAAATCATCAATAGAATATTTTTGCATTGGAAATGCGATGAAAACCCTAGTTAGCCTCTTTCGGCACGGCAGCTTACAAAAATGAATTCTGTTTTACTTTTGCGATGTAATCACAACTAAAAGAAAAATCGTAACTATTCAGCCTACCAAAAATCAGTTGATTAATATTGATTTTGACATCACAGATCAGTGTGATTACTAACCAATGAAATAATACAAAACGCAATCAATAGCCAACAATTAAAGAAAATCCATTCACAGACATTTGTACATTGAATCTTATGAAATATGGTTACTGAGGTTGTTTTTCCTAGGCTGAATAGTTACGAAAAATCATAGATTTTTCTGTTTCCGAACCTCAGCTCTGAAGACGCGGAATTCGGACGGTGATCCGGTTCTTCTTTTGGGACTGATGAAGTAGTTGGTATTTGTTTTAATGCTATTTTTGATTGCTGTATTCCTAAAAATAAAAAAGCTGTAATTGGAAAATAGTAAAATGAAGGTAAAAAATAATTTCCTGGTAAACAGTTCACCCGAAGTTTCCTACGTTAAATCTGGAACTCCGCCATAGTAGGGATGTCCTGCGTTATTCCGTGTGTATTTTTTGAATCTTTTTGAAATACTTGTCGATTTCCTCCCAATTGACTATATTCCAGAATGCGTCTATGAATTTGCCCCTTTCATTCTTGTAATCAATATAGTAAGCATGTTCCCACACATCGAGAGCCATAAGGATCGGGAAATCCGGTACCAGATTTACATTATGCTTTTCTATCTGCATTATCCCAAGTCTTTTAGTGTCACCACAGAAGGTTAATGCTGCCCATCCGGAGCCTTCCACACTTGATGCAACCTGGGTAAACTCTTTTTTAAACCTGTCAAAGCTTCCGAAATCTTCTTTGATCGCATCAAATAATTCGCCTACAGGTTCTTTGCTTGCATTGCTTGCAGGAGTCATTTCCCACCAGAAAAAGTCATGAAGGACATGCCCGCCCAGATTAAAAGCCACAGCTTTTGCAGTTGCTTTATAATCAAAATCCGTTCCTTCTGCCCTTGCTTTGTCCATCATTTGCAAAAGCGAATTCACATTCGTCACATAAGCCTGATGGTGTTTGTCATGGTGTATCCGCAGCTGTTCTTCTGAAATATAAGGTTTCAGGTCTGCATAACCATATTTCAAAGCCGGTAATTTGTACATCTCTTTAGCCATATTTTCTTCCCCTGTTCGTAATCAATTGATTTAATTAAATTTGTTAAGGATCTGATCTGTATGGAACTTGATGTGTACGTTCTAAAGTAAATTCCATTGCAAATCCTGCCAACCGATTTACCCCTTAACTATGTTAACAGAAATCTGTCTCTCAATATCTCTCAAATAATTCTGTCTCAAACTATTCTGCTATTTTATCTCTTCAAATACATATTAAATTGGCATATGGCAATTCCAAATGCAGAGTATAATTATACGCCGCATCTATTTAAAGGTAAAAGATACAAATTATGAGATAATTTTTGTAGAATATTTATCTGGAGTTTTATCAGAGGATTTTTGCCATAATTATTTACTTCTGCTCCCGGTGCACGTAAAAATCCATTTCATTCTTTAATTTCATTGATTACTGAAAAGATGGTGAAATCATCGACGAAAAATTTTTCTATGACCTTGTGGGACTGATGGAGCAGATTGGCCTGATGTGAGGAAATAAATGAAATAATCAATTATTCAAGTCTACCTGAGATTTTTGTATCTTCTGTTTTCGAAATATCTTCATTTTAGAGATCTTCTGTTTTTTGATTTCTTCTGCTTCTGGCAACTCCTTTCAATTAAAGATATATACATTGTTCTCTCCCTTAATTAAGGGATAAAGCAAATGGTGAACACACTCTCTCACCTGGGAATCGGCCTTTTGATTGCCCTGGCACTCGGCTTAAAAGGAAAAAAGCGAAATGTAGTAGCGTTCATGTCAATCCTTCCTGACCTGGATTTTATTCCATACGCTGTATTTGCCCTCATCGGCAGCAGCGTGAGCCACGAGACGCGAAACCAGCTTTTCTACTTTTTTGGGCACAGGGAAATTATGCACTCTATCATTTTCATCCTGCTTGTTACGTTTCTGATCTGGGTTAAAACCAAAGACCGTCTGTTCGCAGCTGCCGGGTTTGCAGCCATTTTCTCCCACGTCTACCTTGATTACGCGACAAGCTGGAAAATGCGGCCCCTCTACCCGTTCAGCACAGATGCATCCATTATGGGAGCCGTTTACTTTTTCGATCCGGTGGCAAACCTCCTTCCCCTGCTACCTATCTTTATTGTACTTGTTGGATATATGAAAAGTCGCGGAAAGTGGAAAGGAAAATTCAATAACTTCTGCGCTTTTGTCACTGAGAACCGGAGCAAATTCTATACCACCCTTTTAATCGTACTTGTGGTCTGGCTTACAGTGCTGCCGGTAGCAAAACTCATCCTTATAAATCATATTTCCGAGGCTGAAGGAGTCGATATAAGTTACCAGGACACCTATCCTTCATCTTTTGGCAAGTTCCTTGCCGCATATCCGTATAACTCCACACATTACAAGATTATAGAAGTCAGCTACTGGTCAGGGATCGAAAAAAGCGATTACATTAAAAAAGTTAATGTGACCGGCAATGTCCCCAATGCTTCTGCCTACATCGAAAGAGCCGAAAAGCTCTATAGCACGGTTCTTCCTCAGGAAATCGATTATCCGGTTTATTCGGTCTCCAAAAATAACAGTTCAGTAACTGTCATGTTGAGCGATTCAAGAGATGAATATGTCAAATACTGGACTTATTTTAAAACAGTTTACAGATTCGTTTTTGATACTCAAAGCGAGAAATATGTGGCATATGCAAGCGTACAGGGGGAAAAGGAGAAAAGATTGGAGGAAAACTGGTTTGGGTGAAAAATCTCTGGAAATATAACTATTTTTGAATATTTTATTGGGTTTTCTACTCAATTTGAAAAAAATATTATTCAAATTTAAAGTCATTTAATTCACAGTTCCAGAACCAGGGCAGATCATCCAATGAAAAACCAATGAAATCTTCGTCACGAGAAATAGCTCCTATGTTTTGAGCTTCTTCCCAATATTCTTCTATCGCTTCGTAAAATTCCTTAAATATTTGCGGATTATATTTTAGAGCTCCAACTAGCACATAATTAATACTGGCACTTTCCTTGAATCTATGATTCCGTTTCAAAGATGGTGAATCAACTCTCTCCAATAAATGCTGTAAGCATTTCTCAACTTGGTAAACTAATAATTCCAATGCTTTTGAAGAAATTTCATCTTTTGGTTTATTGTAATTAAGAAGTTTCGCAAAAAGTGAATGGCGAGCATTGTAAATGACGTCATTAAACGTATAAGGATCATCTTGCCAATCGCCAATAACTGGTGGGTGAACAAAAAGCGGTGTTTTTTCTATTGGATCATTATGCATTCGGTAAGTGAAGTTCCTATTACAGAGAGAAAAAGTACCTTCATTTATTTGATCATTAAATGTTATAATTACTAATCCAGGAATGGAAGTGAGATAAATGTCTGAAAAATCTCCTAACAGCTTATCTAATAAGTAACGTCTTGGGAACGCACCTTTTTCTTCATCCATTAAAATAACTGTTTCTGCACCAACAAGGCATTTAGTCTCCTTTAATATAATTGCATCAGGTATTTTCTCCGCCCAGTCATTGATGCCAACAATTGCTAGACCCGCTGTATTCAAGTCTTTCATCACTTTGTATGTTCGTTGTCCATCATTAGAAATAGTTAATAAAGGCGCATAATTTAGAAAAATATGTTCAATAAATTTTCGAACCTCTTTTTCTTGGTAGATAAACCCTTCAGGCAAGTCTCTATTAGAAAAACTCAAAATATTTTCTTCCAATAAATTATAAATAATTTCAATATATTCACTAATTAAATTTGAATCCCTAAGCGCTTTTAGATATTTTTCATAAGCCTGCAAAACTCTTGATGGTATAATATCAATTAATTTTTCATACCTTTCATCCTTCACTATATCCAACCTGCTTGGTGACAATGACAATTTAGATTGGCCTGAAAGGTTAATTGATGCTTGAATGCTTAAAAATAAATTTTCAGGTAAGAGTTTACTGCAAGGAATTGAAAATCCATTTTGGGCAAAAACACTATATTGTGATTTACCGAAGATGTTAGAATTATTTATATCTCCGAAAATTCTCAATTTTCCTTCAATGCCTTCTTTTTCATCATCGAATGTAACTTCAAAATAATCTTTTGTATTTTTTATATTATTTATTTTCTCACCTGGTAAATAAGGCTTATATGTCTCGGTTTTCTCGCTTGTCTCAATGACTATTGGGTACTCTATAAAAGGAGCAATCTCTGATATTTTCTCAACTAATGATATAGAAGAGAAAGGATGGTTAGATTTCAGAGAAAGAGTTATTTTAGTTCCGATATCAGCAAAAGAAGAATGCCTTCGAACAAAGTAATCATAGGCAGTTGGAATTTCAATATTTATTGGGGCAGGTGGATTTAGTGGATCAAGTGGCTTTCTCCGACTCTCCACTCTAAAACTAGAAGCTACCATAAAAATAGAGAGAATACCTATTCCGAACTCGCTAACTGGATCGATTTCTACGCCACTTGTACGGCATTCTGAACTGTTGTAATAACTTTTTCCAATCTGTAAAAAGTAATTCTCAAAAATATATTCGTCCATTCCGATTCCATTATCTTCAATAATAAGTTCCTCGTCTTTCAAAGTTATTTTTATGAATGGTAGGAATGGATTCCCTTCGTTCTTTTCCATTGATTCACGGTAACGAACAGCATCTATTGAGTTCTGTAAAAGTTCACGAAGAGTTAAAGAAGGATCTCCATATAATCTCTCCCCCATCAAGAGATCAATAACTCGGTGAAAATCAAGTTTGAAATGGAAGTCCGAGTATATGTATTCTTCATTAGACCTAACATTTTCTTTTGTAACTGGGTTTAAAAGATCTAGCTTATATATCTCTGCTAGATTATCTTTGTAGCGTGATAGTAAAAGGATACTTTCCTTGCGTTCGGTTTCTATCATGTCAATAAATTCTCGGAGTGCACGTTCATAGATAGGGTGTTCGCATTCTGCTTCTATATTGATTTCTTTTTGAGATATTTTGCATCCAATAATTGAAAGATGTTTTTTCCACTCCCTGATACTTGTTTCATCTTTTGGGTTAATAAAATCAAGTAAACATCTGGGTGTACGTTCTGGATCAAGATCCAAAATGTCAGCTAAACGAAGTATGACAGATAAATACTGCACATTAACATTCTGATCTTTAACCAGAGCATCACGGCGCCAGAGTTTTGTATTGTAAAGATCTCTCACAGGCAAACCATGACTATCACACACTACTTGCACTAATTTATAATATGGAACTCCTTTCCATGATATGGGCGTTTTTTCCAGCCCGTATTTTTCTTTAATTAATTCGCTGGAACGTTCTACATGTTTTCTACGAAGAAATTCGGTAAAAAGTTTATCTTCAATGAATGTTGCTGTACGATGATCCCCATCCTTTTTTGCTTCATCAAATTTGCAACTTAGTTCTTCATTGAAAATGCGAAGTTTAGCAAATTCAGGACTATTCGCAATTATTTCATTTCTTTCGTCCCGTGAAGCTGTCATACCTACATCATGAAGATATGCAGCATAGATGAGTATCGATAGCTCAATACTGTTTAAGTGTTCAAGAGTATCTGAAGGTATTATTTTTCCCATCAGTTCGACTACTTTTGCACTATGATTACCATTATGCAAGGTAAATTCAGGCATGTTTTCAGGAATTCGTTCTAATAAAGGAGCGATCTCGCGAACAACTGAAATTACATTTTCTGAAATTTCATGTTCTCCTAATGAATTTTCGTTTTCGTACAACTTTTTAAACAGAGTTGTTCGCTTTAATCTCGCAATCGCATCTTCGGACATTTATTTGCTCCTTTACTGCTTGCGAGCCCTTTAGACGTATGACCTGATTAATTTTTTGTTTTTAGTTTAGCATGTCAATTACATTACTTCTACGTTTTTCGATCTCTGCCGCCTGCTCCGCAGTCGTATGGTACCCTGTTTAAGAAGCATCGAAACTCAAATCGGCCCTGAATAACAAAAATCCTCAAAAAAACAGGTTGAAGATTAGTCACTAAAACTCAATGTAAAATAGATTGAATAGATATATCAAAAAAGGAAAGATAAATGGCAAAATAAAGCCATTTCATCACTCTATTATAACAAATCTTTTCTGCATAACAGTAGGTTCCAATATTTCAGGAGGGTGAGAGAACTTCACACTATGGAAAATAATTTTTCCATCACCTTTCTTGACTCCAACAAACTTGAACTTGCTAGTTCCCCCGCTTCCCGGTTTGATAGGCTGATCGGGTACATATGTTGACTCCACAAAATAAACACAATCTGGCATATCCGAAAGTAAACAACTGTAGCCAGTCGAAGGATTCGACGGTATTGAAATTTCAATTATATCTCCAACTTTCCCCTTCATCGGTGGCAATAACTCTAATTTTTGCATTCTTTTATTCCCCCTTTATGTTAACTCTCTCACCATTGTTCTGGAAATTACTCTGTATAAGAATACCTTACACAATTTATCCAAGTGATTGAGTTAAAAGTTAGAATGTTGGTCCAAGTATATACAACTTCCTAACATTAAATACTATATACAAATGTGGAAAAAAGATGCCACAATGTGGAAAAAAGATGCCAACGAGAGTTATACAAACAAATTTTCAAGTCCGCAGCATAAGACGAAGAAAAACAATCTTCTCTAGTAACAGTTTCAGTCTGAGCCCGTCCCTAAATTAAAAAATCCTGTAAAACAAACCGGTACCCGACCTGTTAAAAAATCTATTCAAAAAAGCGACCCTGCAAAAATAAATTTACCACCCGGCCTCCCTCCGGACTGAAGCCCGCCACCGGAAACTAACCTCCAAAAACGCTTATTCAGGCAATTGATACGAAAGCAATATCGTCTCATTTGATATACCCAGCTGGTAAATCATTATAGATTATTATTTGCTAAAAAATATTCTATTTGTTATATACTATTTAAAATCGTGTCAAAAGATTATGATTACGGATAATATATTCTCTGTGGTTTATATATTCAGAAATGGTATTACTTATATACTCATTAGCTTTTGAGATTTGAATATTTGTCTCAAAATGAAAATGAGTTCACTCAAACAGGACAACCGGGTCGTAGGGGTAGGTTAACTGGAAATCGTGAGCATAAGAATTGCTCTTAAATTTTACAAAATACGGCAGATGTGCCAGTTTTGTGAGATTTGATCAATGACTCATCCCCAAAAATCGGCTCTTAAAATGAATTGCTTCTAGGTTCCCCTCCGGACCGGAAGCCCGCTGCCGGAAGCTGACTCCCAAAAAAATTTATTCCGGCAGCGGTGTTTGAGTGGAGGATTATTTTTCTTCACCCGTATCTGTTATTCAGTCTTCTTCCTCTCCTTCTGCTTCTTCTCCTTCTTCTGCTTCTTCTCCTTCTTCTGCTTCTACTATTTCTTCTCCATCTTCTGCTTCTACTATTTCTTCTCCATCTTCTGCTTCGCCCGTATCTTCAAGTTCTTCAAGTTCTTCAAGCTCTTCTACTTCTTCGTTTTCTGAGAGCTCCAGTTCTTCTGATTTTTCTGCTTCTCTGGCTTTAAGGGCGGTCAGTTTCAGCTGCTCTTCGGCTGTTCCGTTTTTGATCCTGGCAACGCCTACAACCTTGTCACCGGATTTGATGTTCATCACTCTTACGCCCTGGGTGTTTCTACCCTGAACTGAGATGTCTTTTGCCGGGACACGGATGATGATGCCTTCGGAGCTGGTTATCATCAGTTCGTCATCTTCAGCTACGGATTTGACGTTGGAAACAAAACCGTTCCTGATGTTGGTGATAATAGTTATCACGCCTCTTCCGCCACGGCGATGAGATGGGTACTGGCTATATTCAGTACGCTTACCAAAGCCATTTACCGTCACCGTCAGGAGGGTTGTGGTCTCATCAACAAGGTCCACGCTGACAACCTCGTCTTCGGGGCCATCAAGCGTCATGCCGCGGACTCCTCTTGCAGTTCGGCCCATCGGACGGACATCTTCTTCGGAAAAGCGGATTGCTTTGCCTTTCTTCGAAACCATCAACACTTCTTTCTTCCCGTCGGTCAGGAGGACTTTTACCAGCTCGTCGCCTTCGTCAAGACTGACTGCAATTATGCCTGCTTTCCTGGGGTTCCTGAACTCGGAAAGAGGGGTCTTCTTGATCGTGCCTGCTCTTGTAGCCATCAAAAGATAGCGGTCTTCGGCAAACTTCTTTACAGGGATCATTGCATTGACCATTTCGCCTTCTTGAAGCTCCAGAAGGTTTACGATGGCTTTTCCTCTGGACTGGCGAGAACCTTCAGGGACTTCGTAGACCTTCTGCCAGTAGAGCCTGCCCAGGTTCGTGAAGAAAAGGATATAATTGTGGGTTGAAGAAATGAAAAGGTTCTCCACAAAATCTTCTTCCTTCATCTCCATGCCGATTATGCCCCTGCCTCCACGCCGTTGCATAGTGTAGGTGTCAAGCGGAAGGCGCTTTATGTAGCCTCCGTTTGTAATCGTGACAACAACATCTTCTTCAGGGATCAGGTCTTCATCCGTAACCTCGGACGCATCATGCACGATTTTTGTCCTGCGGGCGTCTCCGTATTTTCCCTTGAGCTCCAGAAGTTCGTTCCTGATTATTTCGTACTTTAGCTCATCGCTTTCAATGATTTTCCTGAGTTCGGCGATCAGCTTTATGAGGCCTTCAAATTCCTCAAGGATCTTCCGGGTCTCAAGCCCTGTCAAGCGTTGCAGGCGCATATCCAGAATAGCCTTCGACTGGATTTCGTCAAGGGCGAAATTGTCCATCAGGCTCTGCTTCGCTTCGTCAGCGTTTGAAGAGTTTTTAATCAGGGCAACTACTTCGTCTATGTTGTCCAGAGCGATCTTCAGCCCGTCCAGAAGATGGGCTCTTTCCTCGCTTTTCTTCAGGTCATAAAGTGTCCGTTTCTGGACAATTTCCATCCTGTAATCCAGATAAATTTTGAGAAGCTCCATCAGGTTCAGCTCTTTTGGCTTTCCTCCCACAAGAGCCAGGTTGATGATTCCAAAACTGGTCTCCATCTGGGTGTGCTTGTAGAGCTGGTTTAAGATAACTTTCGGGTTTGTGCCCCTAGAAAGCTCGATAACAACCCTGATTCCATCTCTGTCTGACTCGTCCCGAAGATCTGAAATTCCGACAATTGTCTTTTCCCTGGCGAGCTGGGCAATGTTTTCAATCATCCGAGCTTTATTCACCTGATAGGGAAGCTCTGTTACGATAATCTGTTCCCTGTCTTTCTTTAACTCCTGGATTTCGGCAACTGCCCGGATCTTTACAGGACCCCTTCCGGTCATGTACGCGGACTTTATACCTGATGTCCCGAGGATATGGGCACCTGTAGGAAAGTCCGGCCCTTTGATTACGCTCATGAGCTCCTGAATTGTAGTTTCCGGGTTTTCAATAAGCATTAGGGTTCCGTCAATTACCTCCCCTATATTGTGGGGTGCCATGTTTGTTGCCATCCCCACTGCAATGCCTGTAGATCCATTAACAAGAAGGTTCGGAAGTTTTGCGGGGAGAACTTCGGGCTCTTCCATGGACCCATCATAGTTGGGTCTGAAAGGCACCGTTTCCTTATCAATATCTGCCAGCATCTCCTCTGCGATTTTATCCATACGGACTTCAGTATAACGCATGGCTGCAGCCCCGTCCCCATCAATGGACCCGAAGTTCCCCTGCCCGTCGATTAGAGGGTAGCGCAGTGAGAAATCCTGTACCATCCGCACGATACTGTCATAAACGGCAGTGTCTCCGTGAGGGTGATATTTACCAAGCACGTCACCCACCACACGGGCGGACTTCTTAGAAGGCTTATCGTGGGTAATCCCGGCTTCTTTCATTGCAAAAAGGATTCTGCGGTGGACTGGTTTTAAGCCGTCCCTAGCATCGGGAAGTGCCCTTCCTACAATTACGCTCATTGCATAGTTGATGTAAGAGCGTTTCATCTCATCTTCGATAAGGATAGCAGTAACTCCTGTACGTTCGGGTTCTGGCTCTTCGTCCTCAGGCGCGTCTGAAGCAGTATCGGATACGGTTAGTTCTAATTTATGTTCCGGCTCTTCATGTGGAAGAACGGCTGAACTTCCTTCTTTTTCCGGCTCTTCATCTTTCTCTTCCGGGATAAGGGTAGCCTGATGAGTTTTTTTCATTTCAGCTTCTGATTTCTTTTCTTCTTCGTATTTTGCCATTTTTAGCCACCTCAGATATCCAGTTCAACAACCTCTTTTGCGTGCGTTTCTATGAATCTCCGGCGTGGCTCCACCTCATCTCCCATAAGAACTCTGAAGATCTCATCAGCCCGGATCGCATCTTCCAGAGTCACCTGCAAAAGGGTCCGGCTCTCAGGGTTCATGGTGGTTTCCCAGAGTTGTTCAGGGTTCATTTCTCCAAGCCCTTTGTAGCGCTGGATTGCAAGTCCTTTTTCCCCGATTTCCTTTATCTTTTCGTCGAGTTCTCTGTCCGAGTGTATGTAGTACTCAGCTTTGCCTTTTTTTATGCGGTAGAGAGGAGGCTGGGCGATATACACATATCCCGCATCAATCAGAGGCTTCATGTAGCGGAAGAGCAGCGTGAGAAGAAGAGTCCTGATGTGTTCCCCATCCACATCCGCATCAGTCATGAGGATGATTTTATGGTAGCGAGCACTTTCCAGGGTGAAGTCCTCACTGACCCCGGTTCCGATGGCAGTGACCAGGGAAATAACCTCGTTGTTTTTCAGGATCTTTGCAAGTCTGGACTTTTCCACATTCAGGATCTTGCCCCTGAGAGGTAAAATAGCCTGGAAACTTCTGTCTCTACCCTGTTTTGCCGAACCGCCTGCTGAATTACCTTCCACGATGTAAATTTCGCACACTGAAGGATTTTTTTCAGAACAGTCTGCAAGTTTCCCTGGAAGAGTGCTGACTTCAAGGGCGTTCTTTCTCCGGGTGAGTTCCCTTGCTTTTTTTGCGGCTTCCCTGGCTCTCTGGGCAAGAAGGGCTTTTTCAAGGATAATGTTTGCAACTTTAGGGTTTTCCTCAAAGTATTCCGCAAGTCCATCAGTTACAAGAGAGTCCACGATTCCTTTGACATCACTGTTTCCAAGCCTGGTCTTTGTCTGTCCCTCAAACTGAGGTTCCATGAGCTTAACACTGATGATTGCAGTTAGCCCTTCCCTTACATCGTCGCCTGTAAGCTTTTCCTCTTCTTTGGAGAGCTTATTAACTTTAATATAGTCATTTGCAACCCGTGTCAGGGCTGTCTTGAAACCGATGATATGAGTTCCGCCCTCATGAGTATTTATATTGTTTGCAAAGGAATACACGTTCTCTGAATAGCTATTTGTGTACTGCATTGCAATTTCTACTATCATATCGTCTCTTTGGCGCTCAAAATAAATCGGTTTTTCGTGGAGAGACTGTTTTTTCTTGTTCAGGTACTCCACAAATTCCACTATTCCCCCTTCATAGGCAAAAGTCTCAGCCTGCCCATCCGGAGTTCTTAAATCCTTCAAGCTGATGGTAAGACCTCGGTTAAGGAAAGCAAGTTCTCTTAACCTGTTTGAGAGAATATCGTACTCGAAGTATGTGGTTTCAAAAATTTTTGTGTCGGGCTTAAAAGTGATTTTTGTACCCCTACTGTCTGAAGTCCCTATTTCCTGAACATCAGCCTCAGGTTTTCCACGAATATAGCGCTGGAAATACTTATTCCCGTCTCTACTTACTTCTACTTCCAGTAATTCGGAAAGGGCATTTACAACGGAAACCCCTACCCCATGCAGTCCCCCGGAAACTTTGTAGGTATTCTTATCGAACTTTCCTCCGGCATGTAGAACAGTCATAACGACTTCAAGAGCTGATTTCTTGTGAAATGGATGGATGTCGATGGGGATACCTCTCCCATTGTCCAGAACTGTCACACTCTCATCGGGGTTGATCGTGACATCTACCTTGGTACAGAAACCTGCAAGAGCTTCATCAATACTATTGTCTACTACTTCATAGACTAGGTGGTGGAGTCCGCGGCCATCCGTGCTCCCTATGTACATGCTGGGACGTTTCCGGACAGCCTCCAGGCCTTCCAGCACCTGGATGCGCGATGCATCGTAAACCTGTTTATCACTCATCTTGGGTTATTCTCCATAAAAATCTGATAAATTATTTATATTGCATAACATTTTAACGTTTTTTAAAAATTCGTGGGGAAACTTTTATCAAAATAGGTCTTAGAAAATAATATTAATTCTATAAGCCTTCAAATATTATCATAATAATTTTATATTTAAATATTATGTTTCTACCATGAATAAGATTCAATATGCGCTCATACATTTTAAGCCTTTAGATTCACTGAAAATTCCACCAGATTTATTGTGATAAATTCTCTTAGAAAACAGTGTTTTGACATAATTTTGTGCCCAAATATGTGCATTTCATACTAATTTTTTAGCACGTCTTTGGGTTAAATAATTATTTCCTGTTTCGCTCACAAAAACTCGTCTCTCATGAAGAGGCAGGGCAAGACTCGCGGCATTTTAAGGGTTCTTCAGCATATTTTTACACGTCCGGTTTCAAGGTGTTTTTTTACAGCTTAACAAGTAATTCCGGATAAAAATGTCAACCTGAAATACGTTCCGGTTATCGCGATGTACTGATTTGATATCCTGCTGTACCAAACCCGACAGGATTTACTCGCACTTTACTTTAAAGAGAATATTTTATACAATATTTTATACAATATTTTAGATAATATTTTAGAATGTATTTATATATACTTAACCAGTTTCAGGTTCCATACCCAAGGAAATTACCACAAAAAAGACAGGGCACAAAAAACTCACTTTAAATTCGATACTGTGGAAAGCATGGAAAGAATATGCTCATTTTTCCCTAATTCAGGGTTGCAGGTGCTTTTCTTAGCTTCTAACCCATTCCATGTCTCTATAATCACACAGGGCACGAAAAAACCTGTCAGGCGAGATAACCACGGAAGACACTTACAGCCTGGAAAAGAGTGTCCGTATTTCCCTTACTCAGTATTTTCCAACCGACGACTTATAACACGATTTTATAAATTAGCCCTCTTAAGCGAATTAAAAAACAATTTTTCCTGCCCATGAATCAGCCATTTTAGCTTTCCTTGAATAACTTCCACAGCTGCTTCAAGGTTCACGGTTGAATTTTTAAGGCTTGTTTAGGCATATACATCAAATACACTTAAAAAACATCTTTTCTTTGCTTGTGTACAGCCGGATTATCAATTAACTATCAAATTCGGCAATTCATCTATTAATAGAAATAAAAAAATAGTAAAAGTAACTTATATTAAATTAAGGATTTCTACATAGCCAAAATTTCCGTTATTCTTTCAAAATTAACAAGAACCAGAAAAAATAAAAAAGACTCTGATTTTGCATCAGAAGTACATAAGTTCTAAGTGAGTAAAAGAAGATATCGGCCTTTATGTATATTCGTTGTAAGCTACTATTTCTTTAAGAGCTTTCCTTGACTTGGCAGCTGGCGATTCTGCTGAGACTCCCACCGTCAGTAAAGCGACGACTTTTTTGTCCTGCGGTATCTTGAGTATTTTTTTGACTTCTTCTTCGTTGAAAGCACCAATCCAGCAGGTACCCAGCCCTAGCTCGAGAGCCTCCAGTACAATGTGTTCAAGGGCAATGGAAAGGTCAACCTGGTGCCACTTTTGAGCGGAATCCCCAATGCCTGCAATGACGTGCGAGGCGGTACCTACGAAGGCTTGGTTATTGGAAGCGGTAACAAGCTTGTTTTTTATTTGCTCGTTCTCGACAACGATGAACTTCCAGTTCTGCCGGTTTCCGGCCGATGGCGCGAGCCTTGCAGCCTCCAGTAGTTTCTCAAGCTTGTCTTTGGGTATGCGCTCGTCTTTATAAGTCCTTATGCTTCTTCTATCCTTGATTGTGTCAAATACACCCATGTTAATCTCACCTGCGGTCAGAGGGTAATGGATTATTTTTAGAATAATTAGTATTACTTAATAACCCTAAGGTAAATAATAATATAGATATTTGCGTAGCCCGGTTATTCGATAAGTATGAGACCGAAGTCCAGGCAAGAAGGAAAATTAACTCAAGCAAAAAATTAATAATTGAAGAAAAAGAAATATCCTTTAGTATGCCTACAAATCTGAGAATTCTTAGGAAGTTCATGGCAGGTTCAGGTGAATATGTAGGCGGTTTAGCCGTTAGCCTAGTTTTTGAGAGACCAGATTAACAAGGCGGTCGGGAATGTAATCCCATTAAAAAATTTTAAAACTACCGTAAACATAAAAAGAGCCCTGAATGAGGGAAGTCGATGAGGCTACTAATAAGATTAGTACGTTGTCTAGTCTGACGATTGAAGCCTATTTGGGGTAGAAAAATCGAAAAAGTGAAGCAGCTATGGGACAAAATTAATTAAATTTTTAATGAATTTGGGGGGTATAGAGAATGACTGAAGAAGAATTATTACTTCTGGAAAATGAATGGAAACAAGAGGAGCAGGAAATCTTTAGTTTTTGGACTAGGACGGATAAATCAAAGAGGGATGATTAATGATCCAATGAGATATGGGGATCATCAAATAAGTTGATATTTATCCGGCTCTGTAGAAATCCTCTAAACGGAAATGAAGTTCTTCAAATAACAGGCATAAAAAAATGAAAGTACTATTCACCTTAACTTTTTTGGCTATTGATTTCCTCATTGCCCTGGGCAGTAAGGTTGCCCACATTTTGGTTTTTTCAAAACCGTACCTAAACTAAGGTAGTATCACGAATGTGCTGCAAATTCTAAATTAAGTTTTCGTACACTGTCTATAAAATCGATCTTCAGATATCGAATTTTCTACCCAATAACTTTTTGGGATTTATGATTTTACAGAAAAATTGGCACACTGTCTGTTTGTGCTCTGGACTGGCATCCAAGTAGAATAAAGAAATAGAGTAAAAATTACTTAGATAATTCCTCTTCTACCTCTTCGGCTCCTTCTTCAAGTTCCTTCTTTTGCTGGGGGTCAAACATAAGTAAAAGGGCTTGAAACTCGCCTATATGCGTTTTTTCTTCCTTTGCAATGTCCAGAAGGATGGTTCTTATATCTGGATTCTTAGTAAGGTTTGCCATCTGTTCGTATAGGTTTATGGCATCAAGTTCGGCTATAATCCCGGCTCTGAGAATTTCTTTATCAAGGTCTTCTGAGGATATACTTTTAAGGTCGATCGGTATTTGAGATAACATATTACTTACTCCTTCTTTTTAATATGTATATAAAAGAATATATATTTATCTAAACTTAATTTATAAAAGCTGTTGATTGGGTATTTTTGCATATCCCGCCAAAATGGTTTATTAAGGGATGATAAATATACAATTTTAGATATTTAAAGATTAGGAGCTGTCTCAAATACTCTGGGTGGATAACTATCATAGATCTCAAAGAAAAGGAAGTATCCTATCTCATAGTTTACTTAGTTATCTTAAAAATTTAGAATCTATTGGTTCAGTAACAAGAAAATGTGTTTTAACTTTAATAAAAAAGAAGCAGAAGCCGCGAGTGTTGCTGAACAACAAAAATTTCCAAAAGTATCGGTACATTAATATTTAGAAATATATATTTGCCGCTCCTTAATAAACCATTTTGGCGGGATATGCAAAAATACCCATGATCTAAAAAGCATTAAGCCACAGTAAAGTAGGTTAAAACTTTCAAAGTTAATAGCTGCTAAACATCGGTTATTAAAGGTTACAGGCTTAACGGGGGTTTTGTCGGAAATGTTGGCGATACCCCAATTATATAAATAGTCGGAAGGCATAATCATGTTATATTCAACATTTTTCAGCACAGTTTGCCTATTCTGTGGTATATATAAATTCCTTACACGGATAATCAAAAACCGTGATAAGCTCGCCAGGCATAAAACCTATTCTTTTGTACAATTCCCGCGCTGCTTTGCCTTTTGGATCATCTTCCCGGTAGGTTATAACGGTAAAACAACTGCCTTTAGGAAAAAAGGCAAACATATACCGGATTAAGGCAGTCGCCGTGCCCAGCCTGCGGTACTGCGGATGTACCGCGAGAAACTCAAGTTCTTTGGATTCTCTTGAAAACAGCAGGGTTCCAATCAACATATCATTTTCTTTCGCTGCCAAAGCGCCTTGTTCGAGTATCCTTGTTGACAGCCCTTTTTTATACTTGTCCATGTCAAGACCCGGAAAATTGTCTTTCACGAGCTCCAGTAATTTCATCCAGCCATCAATATCGTTGCTTTGCGCAAATCCGATCTCCATAGAAACACCACCAAACTAAATTAATAACCTTAACTCCCATTTTTTGTAGGGAATATATTAAATCTGAGAGCTTTATCTAACTCCATTACTTTCTTAGGAACTTCAGTAACAACCTTAATTTGACAGAATCTTATATTTTGTTAAATGTAAATGGGCTTATTACTTCTGCTTTTTTGTTACCTCAGCTGACATTTATATAAAAATAAATGTAACTATTCAGCCATATCTTTGGTAAAAGCAATTTTTCCTTGTTTCGAGGAAAAATTGCATATAAAATAACCTTCAATTTTCAACATCATGCTTACACGTGAAGAGATCCTTGAAATCTATGAAATTGGTCCTGAAGCAGTTATTGCTTTAATCCAGAGATTTGAGTATATCATAGATAAACAAGCTTCTCAGATTGCTGAACTTGAAGAACGTGTAAGAATCTTAGAGGCTCGTTTAAATCAAAACAGCCAAAATAGCAGTAAACCTCCTTCTACTGATGTTTTTTGTAATGAAAAACCTAAACCTAAGAGTCTCCGTAAGAGTAGTGGCAAAAAACCTGGTGGTCAAAAAGGCCATTATGGAAAGACTCTTGAAATGGTTGAAAACCCTGATTAGATCATATCGTATTCTCCAAACTGCTGCGAAAATTGTGGTCAGCATCTTGAAGATACTGAAGTTGATGACTATGAACGCAGATAAGAAGTTGAAATTCCTCCTGTTCAAATCATATTTACTGAACATCGTTGTGAAATCAAGAAGTGTCCTGATTGCGGGAAAGTTAACAAAGGCTCTTTTCCAGAATCTATAAAATTCCCAATTCAATATGGTCCTCGTCTTTTAGCCTCAATTATGTATTTGAGGAACTATCAATTGATTCCTTATGAAAGGACTTGTGATTTAGTAGAGGACTTCTACGGTATTCGTATTAGCCCAGCTACCATAAAAAGAGCAGAAAAGGAATGTTTCCAGAAACTGGAACTTTTTGAAAAAGCTGCTATGGAACATTTATTAGAGTCCCATGCTGCTCATTGTGACGAGACAGGGATGAGAGTTTTAGGGACGAAATGGTGGCTTCATGTTGTATCAAACAGTCTATGGACCTACTATTTCCCGCATCCTAAAAGAGGGACAGAAGCAATGGATGCCCTGGGATTCCTTCCGAAATACAATGGAGTAGCAGTTCATGATGGATTTGCTTCATACAACAAGTATGGATGTGAACATGCTCTGTGCAACGCTCATCTTAAACGAGAACTTACAGGGATTGAAGAGAATTTTGAGCAGCAATGGGCTAAAGAGATAAATGAACTCCTCAGTGAGATGAAAAAGTACACTGATGAATGCAGAGAGAAGGAAATTTTAATAGATCAAGAAAAAGTAAGGGAATTCGAGAAAATATACGATGCAATAATGCAAGAAGGAATTGAGGAAAATCCACCACCTAAAACCTCTAAAGCTCAGGTGAAAAAGAAAGGAAGCACCCTGGCCACGGTCATACCGGGCTGCATCCGGCACAGCCAGACCATCCGAAACTTCAACACGTTCCCTGTGACCTTGAACCTGACTTATGAGTTCGATGCAGATTTCGCAGATATATTCACCATCAGGGGCATCGCCCCTCCGACAGCTGGGGAAGTGTTGCCTGCCAGGTTCGATGGTAAAAACCTTTACTTATTCTATGAGGGGGAGGACAAGCATCGTCGCAACACGATCATCGCATTTGATCCATTGGCCCACGGGGTAGAAGGGAAAAAATGCACCTTCGAGCTGAAGATAACCCCCCACGGGGCACAGACGGTAAACGTGGAAATCTCCGTCGAGGAGATTAAGCCTGGCAAGGGACCGGAGCGACCAGTGAAAAATCCAGATCAGCGAATGAACCAGATCATGAGGTCCTACGTCACGGCCCTCGAATGCTGCGACAACATACCGACCAGCAATAATATTTTTAACAGCATCATGGTGCGCTCGCTAGCCGATCTGAACATGATGCGCATGAGCCTCAACGGAGACATGTTCCATTCGGCGGGGATACCCTGGTACGACACGCTATTCGGGCGGGATAGCATCATATCGGCACTCCAGCTATTGCCGCTCGAGGCGGGGCTGGCAAAAAGCACGCTGCTGGTGAACGCAAAATTCCAAAGCAACAGATCAGATGACTGGAGGGATCAGGAGCCCGGTAAAATGCTTCACGAACTGAGGCAGGGCGAGCTGGCCAACCTGAACCTGATCCCGCATACGCCGTACTACGGCACCGTCGACGCCACCCCACTGTTCCTGATTCTCCTGACCGAATTACTGCGGGGGACTTTTTCCTACTTTCTTTATAATCTTCGGATACTTTTCCTTTTCCCGGAGAATTTTCAATGGCTATGACGTTTATCTGATGCAGCCAATCATCCCCGAAATCGAAGCGATACCCAAAAGCCCGGTCTACTTCCAGGCCCAGGGACTCAATGAGAGTGGTACGGACGTCGCCGACCATTTCTTCTAAACCCGAGACCTCGATATCCATGGGCAGAGAATAGATGGCAGATCTGTCGTCCGGGCCCACGCCAAGTATAAATTCATAGAGATGTCCGTCGAAGCGGTTGAAGGCCTTGAAGATGCTTTCGTGGAAGTCCTCTAAGGTCTGGTCCCCCCGGATCTGGATGGTGCGGAAGATAATCTGATCATCAAACTCATCACTTACCGGACCTCCAACCAGGTAGACATCCAGAATATATATTTTGGAAGGAGTCTTACCTTTGGCACCCTCCTCTGGGACCTTATTTTCCTTCTTTTTCGGAGGCATATTCATAATCTTCGCAGAGTGCTAGATATTTTTTACTAAGAGACCGATTTTTTGAACTTATTTCAAAACTACTTTCAACACCTCTAAACAAAGATTTCGAAGGAAATAAATCAAGATCGCTAGAACTGACCGAAATACAGGTTTGTAATCAAAAACATGAATATCCGGGGTTTTGAAACCAGCTCATTGGTTAAAAATGGTTTGAGTCCAGCTAAAGTTGCAGAAGATTTTTCGGTCTACCGCTCAATGATTTACCGCTGGATAAAGCGTGCTGAAAAAGAAGGTTTACTCAGCCTTAAATGTAAATCTTGCAGGCGCAACGAGGCATTTACAACCGAATTTATAGCTGAAGTTCAAAAAAAGATTCTTAATCCTCATCATCTATTTGTCACCCACGATGAAAGTATTTTTTGTGTGGATTCAAATAGATCAAGATATTGGGCAATCAAAGGCTCAAAGCCGATTAAATTTACAGGTGGTTCAAAAACCAAAATTGATATTGGAGGAACACTGAAAAAAAAGAGTTTTATAGGTGCTATTTAAGAATTTCACAGAATACAGATTCTTTTCTAAATAGGGTTCTCAAAAAACGATTCGTTTTTTAAGGGTTAATAAGCCTTATTTCGTAAATTAGATATGGTGCTAGTGTCGCGTCAACAGCAAAATGTCGTATAAAATCGATTGCTACTATTCAGAATCGTTGAATCTTTGATAATTGACACGATATTAGTTTTCTTCAATAAAAGTACAGATGATAAAGAATTTATTTTCCGCTAAAGGAACCAAATATCCTTAATATATATTTTAAGGTTTTATAATCATTTATTTTCAAAAGTTAATTTTGTAAAACTGAAAATGGAGCCTCTTGCCATAATTGCAAAAAAATATGATTTGTCAAAAATAAAGCTCTAATCCGCTCATATATTATTTTTAAAGCTTAATAGGATTTATTTCCCTATAATTTGGATTTTTGAGAATGTATTTTTATTGGGAAAACTCAGGTTATATGCCTATTATCTAAAATAAGCATTCTTAATCCTCAGTTTATAAGCTGATTTTGGAGGATAATTTCAAAA
>NZ_JAVKPK010000057.1:0-22776 GCF_031461075.1 Methanosarcina baikalica
AGATAATTACATGTATACCTAGAGAAAATCAAAAAAACGACGTAAGAAATGCCTATATAAAAGATAGTAACGGAAGAATAAATGTGAAAAAGAAGGAGAAATATTAATGATAATGAATTTTAAAGGCAAAAGCCCGAAAATCTCAGAGACTGCTTTTATTGCGGATTCTGCAGATGTGATAGGGGATGTTGAGATTGGAGATCTTTCCAGTGTATGGTTTAATGCAGTTATTCGGGGAGATCGAAATAAGATCAAAATAGGGAATCGGACAAGCATTCAGGATAACGTGGTAATTCATGCAAATCCAGAAAATGGGGTTGAGATTGGAAATGATGTGAGTGTGGGGCATGGGGCTGTGCTTCACGGGTGCAGGATCGAAAATAATGTGCTTGTAGGAATGAATTCTACAATATTGAATGGGGCTGAGATAGGAAAAAATTCCATCGTAGGCGCTAATGCACTTGTTTCTGAGGGCAAGAAATTAAAAGAGAATAGCCTGATTATCGGAGTTCCTGGAAAAGTAAAGAGAGAACTGGAAGAATCAGAAATTGAAGCCATAGCAGAAAACGCCGCAGAATATGTAGAATTTGTCAGGGAATATAGAGAAGAAATGAACTCCACAAGGAAGAATAGTTTTTAAATATAACAATATAAATAAAAGTGTATTGATAATATATATGTTATGCATTTTATCGATAAGCTCATAGAAAATCATAAAATCTTACCCGAAAGCCTGCCCCAGTTAAAAATGATAAATGAAAATATACTCTCCACCTTGTCGAAGTCGAATTCGTGTATATAATCTGCATTGGAGACTTAAAAATAACCCCAAAACGTAAACAAGAAGAGTATAATTTTAGAAAAAGTCCTGTCACTGTAGCGTTATTAGCCTGCATCTTTCCAGGAGTCGGTCAGGGCTATGCAGGAGATCTGTATAGAGAACTTGCGCTATTTGCTCTATTGGGGTTTAGTCTCTATTTGATAGTTATTGGGATTATCACATTTTTCGCTACACTGATATTTGCAGTAACAGATACATATAAGATGGTAAAAACAAAATGGAAAAATAAAGGAGACAAACGAAGTTTCTGTATAAGATAATACACGTTATGTATATACGTAAATTAAAATAGACTCTTCTTATTTCATCAAACTTTTCTTATTTTACCAGAGTAACAAGTTTGTATTGCGAAGGTGCAATTCGAACGCATGAACTTCTATCAGAATATTCGTCAAAATATCCACCTTGTCCGTTGGTAACGGCAGGAAATTGCGGGAAAAACGGATACTTTGCGCCGTTTTAAGTAATTCTACAGAGGAGTAGAGAGTCAAAGCCTTGAGGAAGAAAACTGAGTACAAGCCGTGTATACTATAAAAGCACCATCCAGGAAAAGGTACTCTAAAAATAGCCAAAAAACTAAGTGATACTGTTAAACATTTATTTATATTTTAACGTGTAATCTAACGTGTTTAATGTTTTATGCGACCAATTTTGCAGTTAAACCACAGGAATAAAATACAGAGGTGAGTGACTTGCATAAGAGACATGAAACAAAAGCAAAAACTGATAAAGCAGCTAAGATGACAAGAATAGAAGTCAAGAAGATTCCGAAGAGAGATGAGAAGGTTAGCTACAAGCAACGCTATGTACCCGGCTCATGGAAAGGAACCGAAGAAACTCCAATAGGTGAAAAGGTTAGCTACAAGCAACGTTATGTACCTGGATCCTGGAAAGGGATCAAAGAAACTACAATCGGTGAGAAGATTAGCTACAAGCCTCGTTATGTACCCGGATCCTGGAAAGGAACAAAAGCAACTCCGAAAAGAGATGAAAAGACTAGCTATAAGCCTCATTACGTACCCGGGTCCTGGAAAGGGAAAACGGAAAATTCGAATAGGACTTACTCATTGGGGAAGCAAAATAAAGCATTTGCAGGCATGCCTTAAATATCGTGGTTCAGACTGTTTGAAGTTTCATGCTGCTGGCGTTTCAGTTAAACAGCATAAGTCCTGATAGTCCCTAAACAAATGAACACATTAAATTAAAAAAGCCAATAAAAAAGGTCAAAGCTAAAGATTTGTGGGGGTCATCGATCAAACTTGATAAACGTGCATACTTATCTTGTTTGACCAGATGTGAGAGCCTTCCTTATTATCGTGATTTTACGGAAACCGACTCCCACAACCTAATTCTTAATTTTTTATTATTGAGTTTATTTCAAAAGTTTTTTATTGACAACCATTTAAGTTTTTCAGGGCTGCTGTTCTGGTCAGGAACTTTATTGATTATGGAAATGCAGGTATATTTTGAAGAAGAAAAAGAGTTCATAGATCCTGTTTTCTAAAGCCTTACTGATCATTTTCTTTTTACTTTGTGACAGGGAAGTAATTATACTTTAACCGATATAAAAAGTGATAGAGATTTAGACAAGGAGATGAAAAGAAAGTGATAAACATAAACATCTTGCTTTACGGAAAAGTAAAGCAGGTAGACGTACATGAAAGCATGTTTGAGTATGTGAAGGGCTCAGACATTCCATATTGTGAAACAAATTACATTGAGGGCCAGCCGGATTATTTCGTTGAGGAATGGCAGTCAGTGCTGGATAATGATTTGTATTATGAATATGATGCGATGAAAGAGGCGGGAGAAATCGAGATAGACGGGCAGAAATATATTCGCATAAATCGGGGAGAAACCCAGATAAATTATGTGCCTGCTGACAGCCTGATAGAAACTCTGTATATTATATATCACTGTGACCATGACCTGCGAAAGTGTACGGGTACCGGTGAAATATTCCAGACAGAAGAAGAGGCAGAGAAGAGAGCAAGCGAGCTTAAAGGAAAATAATATATTCTGCTTAATTCCTTAATGCTTGAGACATAGAAAACCAGCAATTTACCATATCTATCGGGTTTGAGGGCATGAGCACCGAGCCTGTAAAGAATGCGAAGGGCAGTCACAAAAATGAGCAAAAGGACTCAAAACATGCCAGCAAAACGAAGCCCTGGCTCAAAGAGCACCGACGACCTACCGTGTATCTGAAAACAATCGGATAGAATACTTTAGAAAAGTTGACCAGATAGGCTTTCCTGAAGCTGCGGACATTTCAAACGTGGGGAAAATAACGGTTTCAGGATTGATTTCATAATCAGGGACTCGATTGGTTACTTAAAAGATGAAATTTAAAGAAACAAATTTTGAGTTGGGGACGAGCTCAAGTTATAAAAAATTTTTAAAATTATTTTAATGTTGATAGTGTGATTAGAAAGCAGGAACTCCTGCAAAATTTGACTCCGTACCGACTCTCGAAGAGATGTAGAAGTGCTGCCATCCCCATTTTCCAAAAATTGAGCCTTGAAACACTACCCGCAACTTTACAACGTCTCAAGGCAAATTTCCAAACGATTTTATACATTCCCGGAGACCGCATTCCGCAGGCAGGTTTCCCAGTCTTCCGGATGATCTGTGTTGTCACACTGCCACTCAAATTCACGCCTTGCAAGCCTGATAATCTCGCGTGCCTTCTTGAGTGGGATTAACTCTTTGCCGACATCCCCGATATCACCTACATCCAGGCAACTTACAATATTAACCATAAAACCTTCCAGACTCTCTGAGGGTATTGGTTCGTTCCTGAAATGTAATTCTGTGCATTTAGCGAGATATTCTGCAAGTACATTGATCAGTTTCGCATCACGCATGGTTCTGACTCCTTTTTATGATAAGCGTGCAACCCACTTCGTCACACCGAACTTTAGATTTTGGATGATCACAATAATAATGACAGTTATAAAAATGCAGACATATCTTTCCGAATCTAGCCCAGGATACTTTTCAATTCTCATCTTCCAGAGATGGCTCCTGAAACAGCAATTATAAATATGTTTTTTTGAACTTTAAAGGTTTCGAAATAGTCAAATTTGAGAGGGACTGTAAAGGGCCGGCTGTCAGCCATGAGTTTAGGATGTTCACAAAGGATGTTTATTATTACTCCGGTTCCGAATTCTGTTCACAAATTATGACGTTTACACCTATTCTTTGATCACAAATCCCCCACCCTGCTGTCTGAATATCCGGTTTACTGCGGTACAGGAACGCAAAAAGGTAAATTACGCTCTAAAATGCAGTTAATTGTTGAGTTGCCTACAGTTTCAAATGAAAAGATAAAAGCAGAATTAATTCGTAAGTTTACTATAAGTACAATTAGAAAAAGTTAAAAAATATGAGGATGGTGCAGAATGCCAAAGAGAGACTTTAAAAAAGAAAATAAAGAACTATACAATCCATCCGCAAAAGAAGTTTCAATTGTAGACGTTCCTGAAATGAATTTTCTAATGATAGATGGCGAAGGAGATCCAAATACATCACAGGAATATCAAGCTTCAATAGAAGCATTGTTTTCAGTATCTTTTAAAGTTAAATTTATCTCTGAAAAAGAGAACTCGCAGGATTATGTGGTAATGCCTCTTGAAGGGCTCTGGTGGGTTGAAAACATGGAAGATTTCAGCATTCAGGATAAGAGTGGCTGGAAATGGACAGCAATGATAAGACAACCCGGCTTTATCACTAAAGATATGATGAAAAAAGCTATAGAAGAAGTGGAAAAAAAGAAAAATCCCCCTGCACTTTCCCGGATAAGGTTTGAAAGCCTGCATGAAGGATTATCAGCTCAGATAATGCATATTGGCCCATACTCTGAGGAAGGCCCGACGATAGAGAAACTACATAATTTCATTGAAGAGAACGGCTATGAATTTGATGGCTATATACCTGGTGAGAAACATCATGAAATATACATAAGTAATATGCGCAGAACAAACCCGGAAAAACTTAAAACTATTATAAGACAACCCATGAAAAGAAGAAGTTAAAAATAAAACAGATATTGGAAAACCGATTATGACCTGCGGATATATTTCATCCTTAAAAGCCAGAGAGTTAAGCCATCACCTGACAGGGAAAAACAAAGAATTAGATTTTGTTAGTCCTGAATTTGGGGTTTAGAGAGTTGATTCTCAGGAAATTAGGCAAAAAATTCGGAGTATTTCTGATTTTGATTGGAAAAAGTTAGGGTTTTCCAGAGGAACTTTACATTATATGAAACAAAAAGCCAAAAGTGATGAGCCTTTCACTCTCAATAGTCATGTTTTAGAATCCGAGGGTTTTCTATCTTTACTTTCTTTTTCTTTGTCTTTCCAGGCTGCGGAGAATATTAGATGAAATCGCGATTCCCATGCAGGTGTCCAGTGTTGTCGAGGACATCATCCCTATTACCTTCCCTCCCTGCAGGACAGGAGTGCCACTATCTTCCGGCTCCGGCATATCATGGCATTGGAAGCCCAGAAAAAGCAATGAAGCCCCGGCATTAACCACCCTGCAATAATGGATAGTACGAGTATCGTTAATAAGCACAGCTAGCTCCAGTTCGGCCGGGCTGCCAAATTCCGTGATCTCAACCGCGCTGTCAGGAGGAAGCTCTATCAAGGCTAAACCATAATCTTTCAAAATTCGCGTAACAACGAGTTTCATTCCATCAGCTCTTAAATGGTCTCCTTCTCCCCGAAATATATGAGAAACCGTAACCATGTAAAGCAATCCTTTGAGCGAGATAACCGCGCCGATGGTACAGCGTTTTCCATTGTGAAAAAAAGAACTGCCTGCTTTTATCATAAGTTTTCATCAACCTGCTGATTTCGTCTGAACCTAATTTATGGGATTTCTGGTGTTTAAGTTAAATTGTAATTTAATTATATTTAGTGTTATATATTGGACTAGTATTGGACTGGTATTAGACTGATATAGGACTTACGCAGTTGAACAGAAAAACAGCAACACTAAATACTTAACTGTCTAAATCCTACTAATTCCGGTGATGCTGCTCGTACTTGATTTGGTACTTTAAGTGCGTAAGTCCTATGATATTAGACTGGCTACATATTAAACTGAGAATTAGCTTGTTGCCTGAAAGAAGAAACAAAAAAACAGGTCAATGACTAAAGAACAGGACTACCGATTGCAAGATGCCAGAAAAGACGAAATTGAACAGAAAGAGATAGCAAGTCCGCTATAAAGCAAAAATTCAATTCAAGGTAACCTTTTAAAAAGAAAGACCTGGCAAAGCATTACCTGAACTGAAGATCTTGGTTATTGGTGTATAAAGCTGGAGATTAATCAAATTCTTTAACGCTTCCCCTTAATCCGGGAATTATCCTGTTAACCCGTATCTGGTACTTCCGGTATTCGTCCCCAAACTGTGCCACCAGCCTTGTTTCCCAGTGCAGGGACCCAAGAAACAGGTATATGGTAGTCAAAATGTATATGACAAGCAGATTGACGGTCATAATAGGAGTGAGCCAGATTATGACCAGGCCCGAGAGCAGGAAGGGGTCCCTTATCCATCGGTAAATGCCCCGGATATTCAGGGAGCCGGCTTCGGGAGTCCGGGGAGCAGAGAGTTGTGAGCGTATTTTGAATCTATGCGGGGCATCCTGAAAAGCTCTTGGGGCAATGATCGCAGCAATTAACTGTCCGCCGACCATCAGCCAGCGCCAGGGAGAACGTATTTTGTAGAGAATTCGCCCCGGATATTTATAGAGCAGATAGACGAGCGGCAATATTGTCAGCACTGCAATGAGGCTGTATGCCGGCAGATAGAGCATTTCTGCCCTGGAACCCAGGCCCCGCACCAGGAGGCGTTTGAAAGGCAGGCTTGCAGTCAGGCTGTGAATAACTGCAAATGCTGCCAGAGAAAAAACAGAGATAATTGTGGATAAAACCAATTCCAGTAGCCCCCCGTATTTTATTAAATAGCTTATATTTCCACACCAGTATGAAAAGTTTACTTATAGTGCCTTAAAAATATTAGAAGTGCAGGCAATTGACGTGGATGAGAATATTTGATAAATTAGAGTTTGTCAAACATCCGGATATAAAATTTTCAATTCAAATTTTCCTTCCACAGTTAGAACAATTGCTTTTATGAACGCAGACTGTGCCGCCGCATTCGGTGCATGTCCATCTTATTTTTTCATTTTTTAGAAATTCCTCCATACCATGTTTTTTAATGTTTTCAAGATTTTCAATCATACTCATACTGTATCTGGTACGATACCTTTTATCCAGATGTTTCAAATTATTACAAGGAATATTTTCACATTCAAAACAAAATGTTAAGTTGTTTTTTGTTAAAGTTTCACATGTTTTTATTTTGCATATGACTCGAGTAACAGGTTTGTTAGCCTCAATTCTACAGCCGGGACATTTATTTTTCTTCCTTAAGTAAGCCATGCAAATGCAACAATTCATTCCACAGGGGGCAATGAGTAGAGTTTCATTCAAGAATATCATACTCCTTATATGGCATTTACTTGAGGATCAAAAAGGATTTACTGTAATACCAATTGCGTGAAATAGACAAGAGTAATAAGAATTGTCAGAAAAAAGGAGAGTGATGCACCTATTTTCTTTTTTAGAGCATCTGCAATTAAAGGAATCGATATAATTCCCATCAGAATTGAACATATTCCCGCAAGAATTTCGCCAATAAACAGGCATATCAGACCTGCAAACAGAAAAAGAAGACTAAAAATAGAGTTGAGGGTATTTATTAATAGTGTATTTTTGTTTCTTTTGTATCCTTTTAGGTTCTCTTTTTCTTCCATATTATCACAATAGAAGATTCGCAAATAAAGTATAAAGTTATAGTCTTTTATTAGTTATAATTATTCATGAGACGAAAGCAATAACTTTTTATTGCAAGTTTTTTATTAAAATTTAGAGAACAGGGAGTTAAGCCATTATCTGGCAGAAAAAAACCAAAGAAAGATTTTGTTAGCCCTGAATTTGGGGTTCGGAGGGTTGATTTTCAGGAAATTAGGCAAAAAATCCTTAACATTTCATATTCTGATTGGAAAAAATTAGAGTTTTCCAAGGGAACTTTACATTATATGAAACAAAACGCCAAAAGTGATGAACCTTTTACCCTTAGACTTTTTTTCACTTGGGATGCTCTATGAGCCACAATGGGTTCCCATACAGGTCTACGATGAGCGCCTGGATACCGGAAGGCGCCTTTTTCGGCTCCTCTACGATCATTACGCCCTTTGATCTTAGCTCATCGCACGTCTTCTTGCAATCATCGACTTTAAACATCAAGGAAGGAGTTTTACCTATGAGTCCTGCCTGCCGCTTTGCTTCGGCTTCGCCCTGCATTCCGGCGTTGGGTACATGGAGAACGATTTCCGTACCCTGGCCTTTTGGGGCGACGGACAAAAAGCGCCATCCTGGTGCCGGACTAACGTCTGTGACTTTTACAAAGCCAAGTTTATTCGTATAAAAGTCAAGCGCCTCATTATAGTCTTTGACGAATATCATTACATGTGTCATGTTTTCGATCATATGCACACCTCAATACGGATATTTAAATTCACAAATTATTTGAATATTCGTTATTCTTTTAACTCTGCGCTTTAGAACCCTACTTTGACAGATTTTACTAATTATTATAGTATTTTCATACAAAAAACATGTTGTATTGACACATCACAGTTTAATAAAATTTCAAATATCAAAAATCAATAAACACATGATATAAATTTTAATTGTATGAAGAAAACAGAAGCATGAAGCCCATTTATACATTACAAAATGTATGCTCCTGTCAAAGTAGGGTTAGAATTATGGCCCCGGATTTTTGGTAGCCAATATCCAGGATCAGTTAACTTTACAGAACCGCTTGCCAAGCCAGATACCTATTTTATACAGCAATTTTAACAACCCTTTGAATACCGACAACTACACAAAACTTTACTCAAATTTTGACGTTTTAATCCTTAATCGAATCCAAATGAACAACATTCAAGTTAACAACAAAAAAACTAAACAACAACCAAAAAGTTGGGATTTTCTAGGACTTTACATTATATGAAGCAAAACGCCAAAAATGGTAAGCCTTTCACCCTTAACAGCCATGTTTTGGAGAGGGTTAGGGCTTGGGAGAACTTGATTTCTGGGGGGTAAGCTAACCTCTATAGTGAGTTTATTTAAAGGCACTTTATTAACAGATAGCAGAAAGGACGAACATATAGGCAAGCTTAGTGAAGCACAAAAGAGCACAGGGAAGAGAAGAAGAGCCCATCAGCAGTCCAGGAGATGCGCACGCGGGGAAGGAAGAGGGAGCCCTGATTAAAAAGTTATGTAAAAACTGCAATCAGCCTTTTGAGACTTCGAATCCTAGAAAAGAGACATGCAGTGATAAGTGCAGGTCTGCTTATTCACGAAGAAGAAAAGCAACTTGAATACGAAGCTGCTATTTTTGCACTTCTTGTTATTTTTGTTCTAATACCGATTTGTGATTTATATTAAAATCATATAGTATTCTTTTCATTTCTTTTCTCATGATTAAGCAGTAAAGTTGCTCCTTGTGTTCTTCAGCTTTATTAATCGTCTTGATTAACCGCTCCAAACGTTCACACAATTCATTGTTTAGGTTACTATTTGTAGCTATAGCGATTAAGTCGACACTTTCATAATTGGTACAATCAAAGAATTGTCTGAAGAGATTATCATCCACTGTTGTTGTCCTTTTCCTTGAATTTGTTTTCTTTGGAGTTTTATTTTCTTTTTTAGGAACACTGGACTTCATGAGAAACGCAGTTGCTATTGAATCACCATATAATTCAGTATAAGCTTTCATGTCATAAATTTCACGACCATGATGATGTCCACCTGTTACACCTGTATAATGGCCTATTACGTATTTCATACATTTACTGTAAATCTCTTTTTTAATATCTAAGCAATCACTACAAGCTTTAATCCCATGTATACTAACATCACATTTTTCTTGTAAATTATCCAATTGATTTTTAAAAGATTCAGTCAATTCTCCTTCAGGAAACTCTGCAACCTTTCTGAAAAAACCCAACTTATCAAATTCAATTAAAACAGTCCCACTCATTTGTTTAATACGTTTTTTATTTATTTCATTTTCTTTTATTTCTTTTATTGATTTGTAGTATTCGGACCAATCGATATTTTTTAGAGAGTTTATCAATGGGGTAGCAAATTCAGGATCAATTGTGTTAGCATATCCGAGATGCCCAAATATTCTTTCTCTAAAAAATGGATCATTAGATCTATTTTCGATTACAGGCCCATTCATTAGAATATTATGAACAATTGCTCTTACTCTCTTTTTATTTTCTCTACCAATACTTAATTTATCATTAACAACCAATCCTGTTACTTTTTGCCTAGAACTTCTTGAATGCAATCTGGTTTTTTCCTTGTTGACAACAAACCCATCTCCTTCGATAATTTCTATTATTTTTTGTTTGTGCATTGGGAGCTTTCGAGAACCTGAGATCGTAATATCATCTGCATATCTTGAATATTTAAAATTCCTTCTTCTGCAATAGTTGTCAATAAGAATATCAAGTCCTGCAACAGCTAGGTTAGCTAACATTGGACTTGTTGGTGCACCTTGAGGTAACTTGCCTTTGTATGTACACAAATCTGCTAGAAAATCAGCAGCTTTTTGAGTATATCCTACTGATCTAAAAATACTAGAAACGCTATTAATATCAATACTTGGAAAAAAATCCTTTATATCAATTCCTAAGACTAAATCTTGACTAACATGAATTGAGGCATTTGTAAAAATTGATCTTTTTGGAACAAAACCGTGGACATAATCTCCAATACCGATTTTATATAATATTTTATTCAATATCCATCTTTGAATAGGCTTCATTTGTTTTGTTGGAGCATTTATTTCCCTGAAGCCACCAGCTTTTTTGGGTAAACTAAATGTAACGTAAGCTTTCTCTCTTTTAATCAAAAAATATTTTACTTGTTTTTCTGAGAAATTACATAAGGAACAAAAGTGAGAGACATCATATATATAAGGCAATTTATTGGACTTCAAAGCTCTGAAAGATTTAAAATTGTTATTATATTCTTTTTCTTGCAACGCTGGGATAATTCCTTCTTCAAAATAATCATCAAACTTAATTTTCAGTCTTTGATTTTTTGTTAATTTATCTGTCAATTATCCCACCTAATATACTTAGGATTCAATAAATAGCATGTGGTTGCCCTCACTAAAGCGCGGGGGCGCTTTGATGAAAAGAGATTCTTAGCGGAGGCGGATTCTGCCGGAGCGGGATCTCTTTCATAGTTTTTGCGGACGAGGTTTGTCACCTTTGCCATAGTATGTCTTTTGCATGGTGTTACACCACACGTATCTCCCTGGCGAGAGATAATTCGAAAGCTGAGGGCAACTTAACAATAAAAGATTAAAGTATTATTTATATTGTACGATATGATACAATTCTTTGGATTCACAATTATTTTTTATAATATTTCGACTTATAGTGGGCAACTTTTCAATTTTTTTAATCGCACCACTTTCCTATTATTGTGCTTATCCCCTTACTATGCTTTTTTGAACTCAGTTATTCTGCATCATATAAGAATATAGAAGATATGGTCGATTACCGTGACCATAAACATAAAAATAGATTACGAAACTTGTATTAAGCCTCAAAATAAACCTATTGATATCTTTTTACTGCTTTTATTTTAGTTTCAATTACTCAAAATATTGAACACCTGCTTGATTGCGAGATTGGGATTTCGGAGAAAAAAATTCAAGCTGATGGTCTCGTTTACATAGGGAAAGAAGCAAATAATATTGAGGATCAGCCTTTGAATGTTCCCGTAGCTCAATTTTTCATCTATGAAAATGAGATTAAACAGAAAATCTTGGACTTTAGTCCAAAAGAATCAAAGGGAATAGAAACAAAATATAGGAGTACTTTAAAAAAGATAAACTCTAGTTTTTAAAATACTGCAAATTACCTATTAAAAAGACAATTGACAACCTGTTTTCAAACCATTTTTTGTCTCAGTTGTTGAAAAAAAATCATCTATTACTTAAGTTATAACTTCCGAATAATAGTAATAATAAAAGAATATATAGATTAAGTAAGTGAGCGATTCACATAATACTATCTGCATTCTGTGATAAAATGGATATTAATCTAACTGAAAATGGATTTACTGGAAATATTGATTTAATTCAACTTCTTCCTACCATGGTTATTCTCTTTAGTGCTATAATTTACTACTTTGGAGTACGTTGGGGAGAAACACATGTTGAAGAGTATAACGTAGCATCGCAATACTTTGCAGGTATATTGTTTATGATAAACTTCGTGTTAAAACCATATGTGGTAATATATGGGGTAATAAGTTTTATTGAATTTATTTTTGAACTTTTTAGTGAATATAATACTTTCCAGTTATCATTTTTTAAATCTGAAATTAATTTATTTTTAAATTATATTCCATATTTGTTAATATTTGTAGAATATATAACTTTACGATTTATTCGCTCAAATGTTAAAAAATTTGAGGAAATGCGCAAATCTCTAATTAAATTTAATGAATTTGATTGCACAAAAATAAAAACATGGGAATGGTTATTACTAGAATCTACTCCATATTTAGCAATTTTTATTATTTATGGACTGTATAAGCTCAATGAATTATATAAGCTCAGTATGCCATTAATAATATTACCATCTTTTTTAATTGCTTTCTTGATCTTTACAAATTTGGCTTTTTGTGAGGGATACTGTGAGGCCCATTATCCGAGGGGAAATGTATATTGTAAAAATGGAAGAATTATTAAAGGAATTATTTTGAAGTATGCAAACTATGTATACTTATTAACAGAAAATGAAAAATGTCTAATTAATAGAGATGATATATCCTATATTGAAGAGAGAGGAAATTCTAAAAAGCTATGTGTAAAATATTTTACATTTGCATACTTCCAGGAGCGCTTTATAAAAAAGAAGTAAACTTTTGTTAGAACACTTTAAAGAAACGGTTTTAACTAAAAATTACAAATAGCGAAAATTTTGGTTATTCGATTGAAGTATAATTAAAGAATTATTTTTTATGAATTTTTCTAAAAAAGGTTGTGCATAAACTTGCAAAATAGCGGTGCTTTTTTTCATATTTACATAATACTATAAAATTAAAAAATTAATTTTAGTTTTATAATTCCTTATACAAGATAATACTGTGAATATTTAACAGTTGCGTTGCGTTTTTTTCTTATTACCTATTACCCTATTATTTAATTCGAAGGGTGGAATTTGAACCCATGAAATCCTTCGATGCCAGATCTTAAGTATAATTAAGTTTTGAAAACAATAGATATAAAAAATATTAGAATGTATGTAGTATAACATTTTTTGGATTTTAGGGGGCAAAGAGAATAAATGAAAAATAAGCAAAAGTTGTACTCGATAGCTTTAGCTTCGGCAACCTTAATTTTTGTATTTTCAATTTTAATTTCATCTGTGGCGTCAGCGTCACAGGTAACGGCACAGGTGACGAGAATTGGTAATGGATCTGATCCTGCTATTTATGGGAGCAAAGTTGCATGGACAGACAGTGGCGTTATTCATGTTTATGATTTGACCGCGAAAACTGACACTACAGTTAACTCTTCTGCAGCATCTCATCCGGCTATTTACGGCAATAAGTTAGTCTGGTATGATGAAAGCAGTGGAGTGCCAAGACTTACAGTTTATGACATACCTTCGGGTGCTCGTTCTCATATTACAAAAGATATAGATAACCGCAGCATTCCAGCTATTTATGGCAATAGAATCGTATGGAGCGCAAATTACAATGAATCAAATTATAATTACAACGTATATATGCGCGATATATCGACTTCTACACAGACTAAAATTACGGAAGGCAATGATCCTGATATATACGATACCAAAATAGCATATGGTTACGAGGATTCAGATGGGAGGACCATAGCGGTTTACGATATTAATACTAATGAAACTGTAAATGTACACTCTTCCAGTCAGGTATTTAGTCCCCATATATATGGTAGTAAAGTGATATGGCCAGACTTCTATTCAAGGGACGGATATATCCAAATGTATGACCTTGTTACTAAGAAAACCATAGATGTTACAAGTGATAATACAGGTAATACTCTATCCATCATCAACGAATATGGGTATGATATCGTTGATGCAGGAGATGACACTGGTACTCATATTGATATAAACGGGGACAAAATCGTATATTCAAAATCTGGCGATGACCAATTTGGTTATGCAGGTGTATACGTTTATGATATTCCTTCAGCAAAAAACACTTCAGTCTATATTTATCCAAGAGGGACTTACACAACACCTGATATATATGGCAATACTATTGTTTGGGGAATAAACGGGAACTATGGTATTGCTAATGATAATGATAATGATAATGGCATCTATATGAGTGATCTTTCTGCCACAAATACCTTGCCACCCGTGGCTGAATTTACTGCAAACGTAACTTCTGGAACCGTACCTTTAGTTGTGCGATTCAATGATATCAGCACTGGGGGGGTAGCAACTTCATGGCTCTGGGATTTTGGAGACGGGATTGATTCAAAGCATGAAACGAATGCAACCCACACTTTTACGAAGCCAGGAATATATAACGTTACTTTAACAGTGGCAAATGAAGCAGGCAACAATTCTGTGACCAAACCGGGTTACATCACAATTACAGCAGGCTCCCCGACTGGAAAACCTGTTGCGGATTTCTATTCACCTGAAGTAGAAAAAGTATTAAATGGAACTGCTGATCACGGAATTTATGAAAATGAAGTTGTTTCATTCTTTGACAGCAGTACAGGCTCACCGACATCCTGGGAATGGGATTTTGGAGATGGAAATACCTCAACACAAAAGAATCCGACTCATGTATATGGAAAAATGAGTGTATATGGAATGGGTGGATATACTGTTAATTTAACCGTAACTAATTCCGCTGGCGGCGACACGATAAGTAAATATGGTTATGTACTCATCGGGGGGGATGAGAAGACAATCCCTGCACATTTCTCATCGAATGTAACATCTGGAATCTCACCGCTTACAGTACTATTCCACGATACAACCTATTCAGAGGCAACTGGTGATTTTGCATACTTTAGGATTTGGGATTTTGGAGACGGAACCAAAGTTGAAGCTTTCTCTGATGAGGATAAAAACGATATATATCTTTACGTAACCCACACTTATAAAAAACCAGGAAAATACACTGTCACACTTATGTCACATGACCCTGCCGGTAAGTCTGTCATAACAAAATATAATTATATCACGGTCATTGACCCAAACATTCCGGTTGCAAACTTCAATAGCAATGTTACAGAAGGTTATGCTCCCCTGGCAGTACAGTTTAATGATATTTCCCAGAAAGCAACTTCAAGGACCTGGGACTTCAATGGCGACGGACAACCCGAATCCAGTGATCTAAATCCGGTTTATGTATATGCAAATCCTGGGACATATACTGTAAATCTGACAGTAAATAATGAAAACGGAACTGCCTCAAAAAAGACTGCGATAAATGTACTTACACCGAGCAGTCCAGGCAGTGGCAGCAATGGAGGAAGCAGCCACAGCAGTTCCAACGGTGGAAGCAGTGGCGGTGCAGGTGGTTCTCCTGAACCTGCAAGGAACGTCCAGGTAAAGGAACTTTCACAGGCCTTTATTACAAATGGAAAAACTGTAAAGTTTGATTTCGCAAAGAACGCAACCTGTGTCGTATATGTGAGCTTTGATTCAAAGAAAACCTTTGGCAAGACCACAACAATTGCCGAACAGCTTAAAGGGAAATCTACTCTGGTTTCCGGATTACCTTCTGGAGAAGTTTACAAATCCTTTAATGTTTGGGTCGGCAATGGAGGGGTTGCAACCTCAAAGAACATAGAAAATCCAGTTGTTTGTTTCAAGGTTGAAAAAGCCTGGATAAAGGACAAAAAGATCAATCAGGATTCCATTACTCTGAACAGATACAGCGATAAAAAATGGGAGCAATTTCCGGTAAACCGGTCAGGGGAAGATAACAAATACCTGTATTTCACAGCCAAAACTTCAGGGTTCTCTTCATTTGCAATAACGGGCACAGCGAAACCATCATCTAAAGAAACTGAAAAGGGATTACAGCTTGCATCAACTGAAACAACTAATAAAAACAGCACAGAGAATAAAGAACCACAAAAAGAACAAAACGAAATCTTGAAAACACCAGGCTTTGAGATATATTATGGAATAGCCAGCTTGCTTACAGTACTCCTGTATAAAAAGAAGTAAAAAGGCAAAATCCAAAATTCGATATTAAAAAGTTAGTGCGAGGGGTGGGATTTGAACCCACGAAATCCTTCGATGCCAGATCTTAAGTCTGGCGCCTTTGACCGGGCTGGGCAACCCTCGCACATTGAATAACAAATCAGCAAATCTTGGAATAAAACTTTTGTAAAAAAGACCTATTAAAACTTAAAAACCTACTGTAACTTGAGTCGATAGAATTATGTTTAGTGCGAGGGATGGGATTCGAACCCACGAACTCCTACAAGACTAGGCCCTCAACCTAGCGCCTTTGACCTGGCTGGGCAACCCTCGCATAGCGAATACAAATATATAAAGAATTCTGAGAAATTCCTTACAAAAAGAACCTTAAGAAACGTACGAAAATTTGAAGTTTTAAAAGTTAAGTATTTGAAGTAAACAGATGAAGAAATTTGGTGCGAGGGATGGGATTCGAACCCACGAACTCCTACAAGACTAGGCCCTCAACCTAGCGCCTTTGACCTGGCTGGGCAACCCTCGCATCTTGTAATTCTGTTTTAATTTGATATCCGGCGCGCTTTGCGCCTTGCACTCCCTCACAATATCGTGGATAATATATAAACATTTCGAGCCGCAAGGGTCGCGGGTAATAATTGTCGGAAGATCCAGGATAGAGCAAAATAATTTCTGCGGTATTCAGACACAAAATCAGCGTAAAAAGGTGTGAAATAGGTAAATCATGTACAAAAATTCAGTAGAAATATCTACGTATTGAGATTTTTAAGGGCCGAAAGAGCTGAATTTTAAAAAAAATGAGTTTGGGCCTGTATCCAAGCGAAAGCTCAGAACTGGTCCAGAATGCTCAGTATTTCTTCGGCTTTGCCCTTGACCACTTTTGCCGCATTCAGGGCAAGGTCTTTGGCTGTGTAAGAACCATCGGATTCCATGGTAAACACAAAAGCGTTTTCATCGAAGTTGATTTTTATTGCGTGAATGTCACAGACCTGCTCACAGAGCCTGCAGATCGAACATTTTAGCACATCATCCTCAGAAACCTTCGCACCTGCTCCTTCGAGCCTTATGATACCTTTTGGGCATTCTGCTGCACAGTGCCCGCATGCATCACAGTTTGCAATGGTTATGATAGGCACGTTCTTGTAACCGCAAGCAACTCCTGCCTGCCACCTGACACTGTCCCTGCCGTAACCCATATGCGCAATAGCTTCAAGCACGAGTTTTTGCCCTTTTTTCAGCTCAACAATCGGTACGTTGGGATCAGCAGGCTGGATCTTAGGGTCAGAGGAGATAAGGTCCCTGGAATAAACAGTCACAGGACCTTCTGCGCTGAGGGTTAAAGAGACCTCGCAGGCAGGACAGCCCACTCCTCCGCATACATCGCATTCTGCCTGGGGTACATAAGTCTCTACATCCGTTACTATCGGGATTAAGGACAGACGTAGAGTCAGCTGCTCATCATAGAGTACCGAGGTGTTGTCATAAAGGTTCACATACTCGATCGCAAGAGTTGGTACATCTGCGATCATGGCACGCCGAATGCCGTTAGCAAAAGATGTGCTAATCTTGGAAAGCACGAATTTTGCAGATCTGTCCGATAACTCCAGAATGTCTACTTCCATCGTCATATACCTTGATTTCCCTTATATTTTAATGCATTCAAAAAAGAGAATTCTCTGAAGAATTCCCTGAGGAACTCTCGAAGAATTCCGTGAAGAACTCTCTTATACGCGCCTTCCGCCTTTCGGACGAGTACCGTCGTGCGGGACAGGAGTAACGTCTTCGATTCTGCCAATGCGGATTCCTGCTCTTGCAAAAGCCCTGATTGCGGCCTGAGCACCAGGACCCGGGCTCCTTTGCTTGTTTCCACCAGGGGCTCTTACCCTGATATGGATACCGTTGATGCCCTTGTCCCTTAGCTGGTCAGCAAGCTGGCCTGCCATCTGCATGGCAGTGTAAGGAGAGCTTTCGTCCCTTGCGGCTTTTACGACCATACCACCGGAGGACTTTGCAATAGTCTCAGCCCCCGTGATATCTGTTACAGTAATGAGCGTGTTATTAAACGAGGATTTAATGTGAGCCACGGCCCATTTCATATCTGCCATGATTATCTCCTCCCTCTTTTCTTCTTTCCGCCGCCTCTTCCTCTTTCAGGAGGTCTCTCCCTGGCTTGCTTTGCATCGGCAACAGCTTTGAGAGTAGTTGCGCTGTCTGCAAGAGCAGATGCCACCTGGACAGGTCTTTCCGGATGAGATTCGCTGACAAGTGGAGAAGTCCCGTAATACCCGATATGCATCTCATCTTCCTTAGAGATCAGCATACTCGGAATTGTAGCCTTTCTTCCGTTCACTGCAATGTGCCCGTGAGTGATGAACTGACGTGCCTGGACGACTGTCCTGGCAAGCCCGAGACGGAGAACCTGGGTCTGAAGCCTCCTTTCAAGGAGATTTTCAGTTTTTAAAGAGAGGATATCGTCAATGTTAGAGTCCGACTTGATGATACCGTAGCGGATAAGCTTTGAAAGAATTTCATCGGACTGGGTTTTCAGGTGTCCTTCAAGTCCTCCTTGCTGACCTTCTGCAACATTTGCAAGCAGGTTCCTGGCTTCGGACCTGTACATCCTGAGCATACTGGCTGCTTTCCAGACTTCCCTCTTATTTCTGAGTCCGTATGCCTTAACCAGCTGGACTTCGGCAGCCATTCTGGCTTCCTGCCACGGGTGCCTTGGAGTCTCGTAACTTTTACTTTTTTTACCTGGATATGTCATTAAAAATCACCTAATCGGAAAATCACTTCTTCCTGCTGACACCGACAGTTGACCCGCGGCGGCCTGTGGATTTAGTCCTCTGTCCTCTGACCTTAAGGCCTCTTTCGTGCCTCAGACCTCTGTAGGCGCGAACCTTCTTCAGGTTGTTAATATCTTCCCTGAATGTCAGTAAGATGTCCGTTCCGAGCAGGTGCTTGTCCTCTCCTGTTGCCAGGTCCTTCTGCCTGTTCAACATCCAGGAAGGTACAATCTCTTCAAACTTTCCGATTGCATCGTCGAGTTTTGCCACATCTTCATCTGGCAGATATCCAAGTGTAGCAGAAGGGTCAACCCCTGCGCCTCTTGCCAGAAGGATAGCAGTTCTTCTTCCAATGCCTGGAAGACCTGTAAGGGCGTACTGTACGGGCTTTGTCCCTTGCAAGTCGGTATTCATAATCCGAACAAGATGCCTCAATTCTTCATTATTTTTTACTTCTACCATATACTCCCTCCATGGGAATGCATACAGCATCCTGTAGCCCCTGATCGAATACCCTTAGGAATACGCGAAAAACTCAGGAGCAGCTCTCAAAAGGAGCTTCTTTACAGCATATACTGATGAGTTCATTTACATGCAGTTCCCAGTATATAAGGATATCTGCATCGGATCCGTTACTGAATATGAATCTTCTGCAGAGATGTAAGGAAAATATTGCAGACAATGTTTTTAGAAAAACGTTGACACATATAAAGAAAATCCTTAGAAACTGGCATATATAGAAGTAAGAAAAGTCACAAGTAAGAAAAATCTACGCCGAGGGGGAGATTCGAACTCCCGAGGGGCTAAGCCCCACAAGCTTTCCAGGCTTGCGCCCTACCACTAGACTACCTCGGCACAAAGCTTATGCCACGACTTATACCATAACGGAATAGTGATATATAAATCTTATTCTAGGAGCAATGATGTAAAAATAATTTTAAAGGTCAGAGCTGAACATTCTCTTCTTTTTTAGTCCAACCTTTTGGGTAAGTCCCGATTTTCATCGTAATCCGAGCAGTTGTAGCTGCAAGCCCTGCCGAGGCTTTGAGAATCTCTTCTGTATTCATCTCAGCTTTTGCAAGGGCTACAAGTTCACCTTTAAGGGTAAATAGTCCGATAAGATCGCCTTTCTTAAGGTTTGAATCCAGGCTCGTAATACCCGGAACAGCCAGGGAGGCACCGGAACAGACCGCATCTACGGCACTGTCCCGCATGATAATTTTGGGGAGATGGGATACAGCCGATTCCATGGGACGGATGACGTGCCTGAGTTCAGACTCATCCCCATCTTCCGTCCAGAACATATATGCATCTTTCAGATCCTGAAGGGTGATAAGCGTTTTCTCGGTAAACGGGCCTGCCTTTGTCCTCCTGAGTTCCTGCATATGCCCACCGCAGCCTAAAGCAAGCCCTATGTCGTGGCAGAGCTTCCTGATATAAGTCCCTGCCTCACACCCTGCGCGAAACAGTACTGCACTTCCTTCAATTTCAATCACCTCAAGATAATAGATCGTTCTTATCCTGAGTACGCGCTTTACAGCGGATTTGATAGGAGGCACCTGATAGATAGGGCCGGAAAACTCCTCGCAGACCTTCCTAACCAGTTTTGGAGGCATTTCCCGATGAAGCTTCAGCAGGCAGATATACTCCTTTCCCGAAAGGCGCAGGGCAGGTACGGCTTTTGTAGCCTTTCCGAGCAAAGTCGGCAAAAGCCCTGTAACCTTGGGATCAAGAGAGCCTGCATGTCCTGCCGTATTCACTCCAAGAATAGCTTTTACCCAGGCTGCAACCTCATGGCTTGTGGGCCCCTTGGGTTTATCAATATTTACAACCCCTTTTTCGATATACTCGAGGATAGGGCGCTTTTCCGGATAACAGCCGTAAGAAGGATTTGTCCAGGCGCCGGACTTCCGGACCAGAGTTCTTTCAATTTCGGAGGGCAATTTGCCGGCGGATGACATGGTTTTTCAAAAACTCCTGAGTTGCATGCATAAATAGAACTGAATGTATAGATCTAAGTGAAATGTGATATAACGGAATGCTAGATCTAAGTGAATGTGTGGTATAACTGAATGCGTAGATGAGTGAAATGTGTGGTATAACTGAATGGGATCTAAGTGAATGGGGGTATAACTGAATATGTAGATCTGAGTGAGTGCTAGATGTAAATACAGTATATAATATAATCCGTAACAAACATATAAAAGGTAACAAACCGGAAATCTGAAGAAATTCCGGCAATACAGGTAAGAGAATATCAGATGCGCCGAAAGACTTACGATAAATAACCCTTTTTAGGAGCAGATGGGTACAGGATGTCTTCATGAAGCAACAGGACACCCTTATAACCGGATATTCCCGATTAATTAGGGCAGTACCTCAAGTCATGGCAGATAAAACACTACGCTTTGTATAAAAACCCAGCCTTTGACAGGCATTGCGAGAAATTATTCAGGCCCTAAAAGGGAATCGATAGCAACCCTTAGAATATCAAGAATCTGGTACTGGTTCCATTTTTCAGAATCAATAACAATATCGTAAATAGAGAGGTCTCCAATATCAATCTTGTAATAACTCATATAACGGAGGGCTTCGGATTTTTCTCTTCTGACCGTTTTATCAAGTTCTTCATCAAAAGATATCGATTTCTCCCGCCTATGAATGCGTTTTACCCTAACAGGTAATGGGGCCTTTATCCAGATTTTAAGCACATTCGGGACATCTTTGGCCATATGGCCTGCAAGCCTGCTTTCAAGAATGAGATTATCCTGACTGCGAACGATAGCTCTCTGGTTTTTATCGATAGCCAGATCAATTGAAGGATCTTTTTCAGCCATAGCTCCGAATTCTGCAAGGCTCATTCCCTTTTCCCTGGCTATCTTCCTAAAAGCTTCACCCGAGGAAATTAATTCAAGTTCGTAGTATTCAGCAAGAAGTCTTGAAGTTGTTGTTGTTCCACTCCCAGGAAGCCCGCTTACTGTTATCTGCATCAGACCCCACCGATATTCAAAGCCTTTCTGATAAGCTGGCTGACTCCGAGAGAAGAGATAAAGTACCAGTATATCCAGTGCTGGAAGGGACCAAATGCATGAGATGTAAGCAACTGTTCACCCCAGAAGGGAAAAACCATCGTGGCAGCCCCATGTCCGCTAATGTAATAGTAAGCCCACATAAAGAGAGGAAGGGAAATAATACTGATATAAGCCATGGGCTTGAACTGCTGCTTGGACATTTTCATCTGGTCTTCCATCATCTCCTTGCGCTGATCTTCAAGCTTTTTCAGCATATAGGTATTCTGGGAAAGCTGTGCTTCCCTGAATTCCTTCTGAAAGACTTTCATGCGATCCTGGGTATTCCTCATCAGGTCCCAGTCGATTGTGTACTTCTGAATAAGGGATGCATAGATAGCAGTGATAGCCGCCATAATTAAAAGAATCAGATGGAAATTATTCTGTCCGACAAGAGCAAGTACGGGATTCATTAAAATCCCTACCGCTTGACCGACAGAATTCCTGAAATTCTGTCCAAGAATCATTATCCCGAACATAAGGGAAAAACCGAGAGCCAGCAGGAATCGGTCTATTTGCTTTTTTAATGCCTCTGAAACCAAGTTGTCCTCACCATTCAGGTTCAATAATTATTCTGAGATTTTTAAACGTAGAAAAATCCTGATAAATAGAATCTTGACAAGCTTAAAGTATTAATAAATCAGCTCAGATTACGGAGCCGGTTTTAAATGATTACGCAGATTATTCTGGTAATAAGTGTTGATGTATATATAACTTATACTATTCGA
>NZ_JAVKPK010000058.1:0-21703 GCF_031461075.1 Methanosarcina baikalica
TTGTACTATAAACAGAATCTCTATTCAGACCTGGAATTCCAGAAGCCATGTTCAACTTACTTAAATTCATAGATATGAGTTTGTAGTATAGCCAGAGTAAATCAGTTTCATGTTTTAATTTAACGAAATAGCTCGTATCAATAGCCCAAAAGTTAGTTCTTGAATATGATATGGCTCCAATAGTGCCTTTTCGTCCAATTATTATTCCTGGGCCTTTAGAAATATAATCAGAGTGCCAACCGACTGTGCCATTTGAGCCATAAACTGGGTAGCTTCCATTATCTCGATCTTTTTTAACTAAAGACTTTCCATATTCAAAAATGAAATAATCTCCAAATTTTACAACTTCCCACTCTTCTGGAATAACTCCCAATTCCGTTTTCTTATATCCCTCAGGAACTGAAACATTTTTTGTCATTTACAAACCCTTTTCCACTTCAAATCTGAATTTACCAAGCAGTGCTTGGCGAATTTAAAATTTTACAAAGTTAAATGTATTTCTCTTAAATTAATTACACAGTGCGTGATTAATTTATAAATTTTCAAAGTTGGCTGACGTTCCTCTTTAATTCTTAGTAAGTTGCTAACTACTGAATTGTCAGTAAATTGTTAGTATTTTGATACTTTACTTTTACAGGATGTCTAATGTTTGCGTTTTTTTCTCAAAGTCGCATAGTTCCAGCCGCGCTGAGGCGCGTGACAATAATGACTGGAAAAAGCTACTCAGGCTGCCCCGAAATAGTTATTTCTCTCAAATGGTCACTTGCCGCGTAATTAAATTCTAAATTTCAAAAATAAACCCGAAAAACAAGAAGATTCTCACTCCTCATATCCCAAATTTTTTAAATAAACCTGCATTTCGCCATAGGACTCGTCCCTCTGCCTGATAAGCTCTTTTAACTCTTCGTTGACCGCCGCCACATCAATTTCAGGTTCAGCCTCTGAGGTGTCCACGTACAGGGAAACGTTGAGGTTGTAATCGTTTTCGACAATGTTCTCTTTCCCGATTACGGCACAGAACTTTTCAATGTCTTCAAAACCGTCAAAAGCAGATACGATCTTTTTAATATTGCTGTCCCGCAGGAAATTCTGGGCTTTTCCTTCTTCATATTCGGAAGAGGCGTCTATAAACAGGATTTTGCCTTTTCGCGGCTGAGATTTGTTTTTGTTGAAAATTAAGATCGTGCCAGGGCTGCCTGTGTTGTAGAAGAGGTTCTGGGGGAGGGCGAGGACAGCTTCTATCTGGTCATCGTCAACATAGCCCTGGCGGGAGACTTTTTCCTGGCCGCCGCGGAAGAGAACGCCGTTGTCAAGCACAATTCCGAGGACTCCCGACGAGTTCAGGGTTGCAGTCATGTGCTGAATCCACATCCAATCGGCGGATGAGGCGGAGGGGAGCGCGTATTTCACGCGAGAATGGGGGTCGCCTTTTGCAAGCCAGTCTCTTGACCATTCTTTCTGGTTCCACATCGGGTTGGCTAAAACGCGGTCGAAAAGCATCAGTTCGCCGTTGTCAAGCAGCTTGGGATCGGCCATAGTGTCGCCTTTTTCAATCCTGGCGTCGAGGATATCGTGCAGGAGCATATTCATCTTGCAGATGGCCCAGGTATTGAGGTTCTTTTCCTGCCCATACAGGGAAATCCTATCCTGGCTTTTACCGTGTTCCTGTAAATAGTGAATGCATTCGATAAGCATCCCGCCTGAACCGCATGTGGGGTCGCAGATACGCATATCTTCGGCAGGCTTAACCAACTTTACCAGGAGCCTAACCACTTCTTCAGGGGTATAGAATTCCCCTCCTTTCTTTCCTGCATCGTCTGCGAAGTGTTTGATCAGGTATTCGTAGGAACGGCCCAGCATATCCTTGTTTTCAAGGGAATGGTTTGCAAGGTTGTATTTTCCGAAATGGGTGATAAGCTTCTGCAAGACTGCATCGGATATGCGTTCCTTGTCGTTAAAATCAATAGCAACAAGAACACCTTCAAGGGAGCGGTTTTCGTGTTCCAGGGCTTCAAAGGCTTTATTGATGGCCTCGCCTATGTCAGAGGATTTCTTTTCAAGTTCAGGCCAGCGGGCGCGGGGTGGGACAAAGAAGCTTCCTCCGTGCTCGTCCTTGTCGGATAAGGCAATCTCTGTTGCCTTCTCTTCAGGCATGCCTTCTTTTACGAGCTCTTCCGTAACCCGACTGACGTTTTCCTCAAACTGGTCAGAGAGCCTTTTTAGAAAAAGCATTCCGAAAATATAGTGCTTATACTCGGAACTGTCGATTGAGCCCCGCAGAATGTCTGCGGCTTTAAAAAGGTGAGAGTTGAGTTCGTTGAGGGTTAAAGACATGTTTTTGGGTCCTGTTCTGGTGATAATAAAAACTGTAGTTTAAAATTCTGCATGTGAAGTGAAGGGGTTGGAATCAAATTATATGACAATGTCTAATTAATAATATAGTAAAAAGCTTGCGATTTGGAATTATTCTTCGACCGGAGTATTTATCCAACGAAACTCGATCTATTTTTTAACTGTAAAGATGTTTGATCGTGGTTTTTTGGTCGCAGTGTTTTGGTCATGAAGGTGAGTTATTGAAAACCGTAAGCATGAGAATCTCTCTAGATTTTCAAACACGGCGAATAAAATAAGAAAGGTACTTTTATAAAAGATGTTTAAAAAGCTGTTTTATAAAGCAATTTCGATATGTTAAATGCTGTCAACACAAAATATACAGCGGATAGGCGAGTGCGGAAAAAGAATAATGGTAAGCGTGTTTGCGCTGCTTTCTCCCCATCATCGCATTACCTCCGGACACGCCTGTGCCCCTCAATCCGCACAGATCTTAAATTTACCCTGTTCTTTCACTTTTGCATCTCACTTTTCTTCACAAGACCTCAGTTCTTATTTTCCTCAAATCCTTTTCCTTAAATCCTTCTCGAAATTCCGGCTGCAGATGAGGAAGGATCAGGTTTGGAAAGTTTATTTTTCACTCCAAGTATTCTCACAATCACCATGCTGATCTCAAAAAAGATTACCATGGGCACGGCAACCATCATCTGGCTGAAGACATCTGCCCCTGGAGTAACAACAGCTGCAATAAACATGACGAGGACATAGATGTGCTTGCGGTAGGTCACAAGAGTACTGTATTTTACAAATCCGTTTCGAGTCAGGAAAGTGAGCACTATCGGGAGCTCGAAGACCAGACCGAAGATTGCTGTGGTTGATGCTATAAATGAGATGAACTTGAAGATCGAATAAGTTGCAGTCACCCCTGAACTTGCTGCATCCATGTAGAGGTACTTAAGAAAGAGGGGCAGCATGAGAAAGTAAGAATATGAAGCCCCAAAGACGAACATGACAATGGCAGCTACGCCCAGGAAAACAAACTGGCCCGCTCCTATAGATACAGGAATTTTAACCGAATATCGCTTTGAAATAGCCCGATAAACATAAAATGCAATAATAGGCAGGGTAATGAGTACTCCTATTATGATAGAGAGCTTTAGCTCCAGCATCATTACTTCCAGAGGAGACACATAAACCAGCTTTGCCCCCTCGGGAAGAAGGTCATTTTTCATAATCTCTATCAAAGAGCCCGTAAACTGGAAAGAGGCAATAATGCCTGTGAAAAGGACCGCAGCAATCACAATCAGTTTATTTCGCAGGGTCAGCAGGATCGCACTAAGATTTTCAATGGCTTCAGACATATGGAGTACCTATCCGGAGAAGCAAAAGGAAATTCGTTACCCTCTATCAGGGAACTTTTACATCCATTGCAGAGATTAAATCATCAACTTTCTTTTACCTATTTTGTTTTTTCGCTTTGATTTTATCCGGCTCCTTTCATGGAATCATTTATATTTCCTGAAATTGCCAGCCATTCAGGAAGAAATTCAATTAACTGAGGCTACAAAATCCGAGTAAGGAAACAATTATATTTGAGTACCTGAAAGCGGGAAAGAACAGTTATTTTAACTGTATTATTTTAACTGTGTTATACTAATTATCTTAATCAGGTTATATTAGTTATTTTAACTGTATTATTTTAACTTTATTATATTAATTATCTTAATCAGGTTATATTAGTTATTTTAACTATATTATATTAATTATCTTAATCAGCTTATATTAATTATCTTGAATGATCATATTATAATGATTCAAATGCCATAAATATTCAGGTATGCGTTTATGCGTTTATCAGATATGTGTCTATCAGGTATGCAAATATATAGTAGAAAGATATTGTGGAAAGGGATCGTAAGATAGATTGCGAAGATATCTTGCACCGGGAAATTGGAGTATCTTCAAAAGGGTTCCGGATTCACATTAAATATATGTTCCGATATTAATATATTTATCCAGGTACATATAAGAGCGGAAAAAAATGGACTCACAGCACACAGTCGATGGAACCACTTCCACCGGAAAAGCATCGGGAATGAATTCGTATACATCCGGTGCCCCAGGAGATATCGAAGAACCCCTTATGGCTCACCTGTTCGAGCTAAGGAATCGGCTGGCAATTGTTTTAATCTGGCTCGTTCTGGGAATAATTATTGCTTTTCCATTCTCGGCAAAGGGAATGCTGCTCGTCTGGAAGGATTTTATAAATTCTGACCTGTATATGACCGCGTATTCGCCTCTTGAATGGACCTTTGCCCGCCTCAAGCTCTGCCTTGTCTTTGCCGTTGCTATTTCACTTCCGCAGCTCTTCTACCAGCTTTACAGGTTTGCAGGCAAAGGGCTTTATCCACATGAGAGACGCTTTTTTCTCAAGGTTATTCCGGCATCTTTCCTGCTTTTCATCTTCGGGACCTCAGTCGGTTACTTCATCGTCTTACCTGTGATGTTCAAATACATTCTCTTTTACTCAGGAGATATGGCTACCGCCCAGCTTTCAGTCCAGGAAACCCTTTCAGCCGTGACCACCATCCTGGTAGGTTTCGGGGTTGTATTCCAGCTTCCTCTGCTTGTGGTCTTTTCCGTGAAGATGGGGCTTGTAGAGTACCAGACTCTCAAGAAACAGAGGGTACTTGTCTACAGTGTGATTATGGCATTTTCTCTATTCCTTTCCCCTGACCCGACTTTTATTGCCCAGATTCTTGTAGCGTTTTTGCTGGCAGTCCTTTTTGAATTCAGCCTATTGCTGATAAGGATATTTTGATAGCCATTTTGCCCATTTAATGGAATCAGTTATATTAAAAAATAGGGTTTTTTAAACTATCTGCAGACTAAGCCAGTCCACCGATCTATTTACAAGAACTTTTATATTTGATTGTTGATAATAACAAACAATGATAGGCACACAAGAATTGATAGTAATTCTTATCGCTGCTCTCTTTCTCTTTGGGCCCCAGAAGCTTCCTGAGCTTGCACGGTCTTTAGGAAGTGCAATGGGGGAGTTTAAAAAAGCACAGCGCGCCTCTGAGCTTGAGCTCACTCACTTCGACGCCTACACCCGAAAGGCTGCGAATACAGTCGTTCCTGAGGAAAAAGAGAAAGAGAAGGAACAAAAGGATACTTCAGGCAGCAGTAAAGAAATAAAAACCGATACATATTTAAAAACCGATACAGACCTGGATAATAAGCCGGAAGCTGGAAAATCTATCCCTGAAAAGGAAGAGTCCCGGAAAAACTGAAATACGGGGATCAAACTAAAATAAAAGGAAATAGATCTGAAAGGTAAGAACTAAAGTAAAAAGAATTAAATAATATAAAATATCCAAAATAATAAATAAAAATAGAAACTTTATATAACATAAAAAGTCTTAGCCTAACTTAGAGATATTGACAATTTTCAGATCAATTATTACCTGCTGAAAACTTTATATTTATTTAAGAAAACGAAAAGCTTGAGGTCAAGCCATGATAGGCACAAATGAACTTATAATGATTTTTGGGGTTGTTGTGATTCTTTTTGGGGCAAGCAAACTTCCGGAACTTGCCCGGTCCATGGGAAGTTCAATGGGAGAATTCAAAAAAGCCCAGAAAGAATCCGAACTAAACCTGAGGGAATTTGAAAAATCCATAAAGGAGCCCACCGCTCCAAAGAGCAAGGTACAGGAAACCGCTCAGAAACTCGGGATTGATATAAGAGGCAAGACCGATGACCAGCTTCTGGACGATATCCAGAGATCCTCAGAAAAGCCAAAAGAAGTTTCCGAACCCTGAAAAAGACCTGAAAAGTAAATTTCCCATTTTTTCACGGGATTTTATCAGGTTTAACCTTTTATTGAAGCCTGTCATTTTATATTCATTTTTAATTGAAGTTTCTATTTTTATCCTTAACTGAATCAGGTATGAAACAAGTTTCTCAGGAGGCCTTTTTTGGTAGAGATGATAAGTGAAGTTGACAAAAACGATAATTTCCTTGGTTTGCGTGAGCGAGAGGAGTTTTATTCGGGAAAGCATATTCACAGGGCTGCTCAACTTATCCTGCTGAATCCTGAAAACAAAATGCTTATCCAGAAAAGAGCGCCTCAAAAACGGTGGTATCCGGACCGTTATACATATTCGGTAAGCGGTACTGTAGCGGATGAATCTTATGAAGCCTGCATGAAGAGAGAAATGCTTGAAGAAATAGGAATATCGGTCCCTTTCAGAAAACTGTTTAAAGTTTCCTGTATCTTCGAAAACAAGGGAGCCGTCAATACGGTATTTTCAGGCAGATGTTCGGAAAAAACTACAAGCTTAATCAGACCTGATCCGGAAGAAGCAGTCTATGTAGAGTGGATAGAACTCGAAGAACTGTACAGAGCAGTTAAAACGGAACCTGAAAAATATACACCTTCCCTGAGAGCAGGAATTACAAAAGTCTTTCAAGAAGGGTACGGGAAATATCTTTTTGGAAAAAAATAAAAACTACTTAAGTGGATAAAAGAGACTTAATAGACTTAATATATTCTGTCTTTTGTTTTTATTCTGTCTTTTGCTTTATAATTTCCGTATAATTGTTCTGGTTTTAATATTCATTTTCACCAGATGTCTTTTTTGAGTCGGCATAATCTCCTGTGATGGGAATATGTTCCCCACATTTAGGACAGGTTTTTTCAGGTGTGATGTCGTACTTTTCTATTTCGAAAAAGCTGCGCAAAATCAGCATTTTTCCACAGTTCGGACAAAAAGTGTTGTTGCGCTCACTGCCAGGGACATTGCCCATATAGACATACTTCAGCCCCTCTTCAGTTGCGATTTTACAGGCGTCCTGCATGGTTTTCACAGGCGTCGGGGAGAGATCCTGCATTTTGTACTGGGGATGGAAACGTGTAAAATGCAGGGGAGTCTCAGGTCCCATGTTTTCGTACATCCATTTTGAAAGTTCTCTGAGCTCTTCAAGGGAATCGTTTACGCTAGGAATAATCAGGGTCGTAATTTCCACATGGATTCCGAGTTCTTTTGCAAGGATAGAGGCCTCGAGCACAGGAGCCAGTTTTGCGCTGGCAACATCGTGATAAAATTTTTCATTGAAAGCCTTGATATCGATATTTGCGGCATCCAGATAGGGTGCTATATGCCTCAGGGCGTCAGGAGTCATATACCCATTTGTCACATAGATTGTGGCAAGCCCTGCATCTTTTGCCAATTTTGCACATTCATAGGTATATTCGTGCCAGATTGTGGGCTCGTTGTATGTCCAGGCGATTGACTTTGAGCGTGAGAGAAGCGCTCTCTCGATCAGCTCTTCAGGAAGAACATCCATTGTATAAGAGTCCTCGAGGCAGGCCTGAGAAATCGACCAGTTCTGGCAGTGTTTGCAGCGGAAGTTGCATCCTATTGAACCTACTGAGTAAACGTAAGACCCTGGATAAAAGTGATAAAGCGGCTTCTTTTCTATAGGGTCAACTGCTTCGCTTGAAACAGTCCCGTAAATAAGAGTATATAATTTCCCTTCTCTATTCTCTCTAACCCCGCAAAAACCTTTTTTTCCGGAGGCAATTCTACAACTCTGGGCGCAGAGCATGCAGTGTACTTTATTGTCTCCGATTTTCTCGTAGAACATCGCTTCTTTTATCACATTAATCCCCATTTAGAAATTGTTTTTCAGCATAATAACGTTGCTGTTACAGATTTTTCAGGCGAGAAAATCTTTTCAGAAGGGTCAGTCTTCAGTATATAAAAAAATGCTTCAGAACACAACTGCCCACTCAATTTTACGTTCTTCGCGTTTTGAATCAAATCTAAGCTTTTGGGTCTGTTATAATAACTAATAGTTACCTGTTCAAACCCCTTAAAGCAAGAAAGATTGCATGAACTCCCTTTTTCCCTGCTAAACTAAGGCCTACTTTTCCGTTAAATTAGATGATAAAAGAAATTATAAAAGCAGATCGGAATTCAGCTTAAAAGAGATAAAAAATCAACGGAAAAAGAGTAGAAACTCAGGAGAACTTTCAGATTTAAGAATTTTTTCAGGCAAGAACATCGACATAATCTACCGGCCTTTTGAAAACAGCTGTTATCATACCATTTTCGTCGATCTCGTCCGCAAACTTGATGAGTTCCCAGCCTTCAGTTCCGAGGCTATTAAGATCTTCTTTTGTCTTTGACCACTCGCTGAACCTTATCTCTTTAACATCATATTCCCAGACGGTCACTCGCATTCATCTCCAGTAAAGTTGGATAAGATTAATTCATATATTAACTGGTGGCATCTGCTATATTTATCTTTTTAAAAAATAGATTTGCGATCAAATCAACTTAAATTGCTCTCGGGATTGAGTAAGATCTCCGGCGGCTTTATACAAAGAAAATGAAGAAAAGGAAAAAGAAGAAGAAAAAGAAGATTATGCGGAGTTAATCAAAAATTAATTCAAATCTCAACCAGTTTATATTCCCTGCTTCCAAGGCCTATTTTTTCCCCGTACTCAAGCTGGTAGGTCCCATCGACCATAGGCCATGCGCCCCTGAACTTATCGGCCCCTGCTTCGTGGTTGAAGTGCAGGGAGGAGCTCACAAGCCCTTTCTGCCTGTTTACGAGGTCGTAGCTTGCCTGATCAAGGGCAACAGGATCTTTTGAGGCGAGAATTCCTATATCCGGAACAATAGGAGCGTCACTCCAGGGCACGCAGTCACAGTCAGGAGTAACTTTAAGCAGGAAGTTGATATAACCGACCCGGCCTTCTTTTCCCTTTACCGCTCCGTATGCATACTCTGTGAGGCATTCCAGAAACTCAGGGATGTCGTGTTCCCAATCTATATCAATAGCATTTGAAGGGCACGCTTCCATACACTGTCCGCAGCTTATACAGACCTCAGGCTCGATCATTGAGACCTCCCCTACAAGGGAAGCGGCTCCTACAGGGCAGACCTCAACGCATTTCCCGCAGCCTATGCATTTTTCTTCAACCACATGAGGGCTTGTCCTGAAATGCTGTTCTTTCTTGCCGGCTGCAGGAGCACAGCCCATGGCAAGATTCTTAACAGCTCCTCCGAAGCCCGCCACAATGTGCCCTTTAAAATGGGACATCACAATCATGGAATCTGCGGCAGCAATATCCGACCCTATTTTTACGGACTTGAAATGCTTCTGCCCGATCTCAACTTCTGCAACGTTCTGGCTCTTCAATCCATCCGAGATTATAAGCGGAGCCCTGACAACGGAATAATCGAAACCATGTTCTATCGCTGTAGTCAGGTGGTCAACTGCATTATGCCTGCTGCCTGAGTAAAGAGTATTCGTGTCAGTAACAAACGGTTTTGCTCCGACTCCCCGAATCTTTTCTACAACCTGCCGCACAAAAACAGGGTTGATGTATCCGTCGTTTCCATACTCTCCAAAATGAATTTTAATTGCAGTGAGGTCGTCTGATCCCAGCAGCTCAACAAAACCTGCCTCATCAAAAAGCCTCTGAATCTTGCTGATCGTACTATCCTGCGGATTTCTCGCTCTCAAGTCTGCGAAATAAACTTCACTTGCCATGTAAGTCCCTCCGAAAATCTGAATTAATGCTTTTATCCATGAAAACTATACAGTTAAGAAAGTGTTTTTTACTTTTAGGTATTGCGCTGTTTGAAGAGAACGAAAAACACTGCTTCAGTCGATTAAATTCACACAGCACGCCGAGGCAGTAAAATATAACATATAATGCTAAGAGACTAATAAATTCCTGCTAAGAGACTGATAAATTCTTTATAAATCTGCCTAATATGCTTTATTTCATAGTTTCCCCGTAGATTTCTTATATTTTTTAATATCCACCGCTATTTTCCTGCATTTCTCCTTTTCAAGCCGTTTCAGCCCAATTTCAGCTTTTTTCGACTGGAATATGAGTTCTCCAGTTAATCTGTGATAACTGGCAAGCCGTTCCTCAGGAATAAGCCCGTCCTCAACCGCCTTCAGTACAGCACAGCCTAGTTCGTCGCGGTGAGTGCAATCTTTAAACTTGCAATTGCAGGCTGCGTCAACGATCTCGGAAAAAGCTTTTTCAAGCCCTTCTGCAGAGTCTCCGAGCTGGATTTCCCTGATTCCGGGGTTGTCTATAAGAACCGCTCCATTTGGAAGCAGAAACAGCTGACGGACTGTAGTTGTATGCCTGCCTTTTTCATCGTCTTTCCGGATATCTGCGGTTTTCTGGACGGTTTCGCCAAGAAAAGCGTTGATAAGCGTGGATTTTCCAACGCCGGAGGAACCTATTAATGCAATTGTTTCCCCCGGATTGAGGTAAGGGTTAAGTGCATCAAGCCCGTTTTTTGAAAGGGCGCTTAATGGAATAACCGGCACGTCACCTGCAATGGACCGGATTTTCTCTACCAGCCGGGTAGGATTATCTTCAAGGTCGATTTTGTTAAGTAAAATCACAGGGTTTGCCCCGGAAGAATACACAATGGCAAGATACCTCTCAAGCCTTCGAAGGTTGAGATCCTTACCAACAGAAGTCACGATAAAAATGGTATCAAGATTTGCAGTAATTACCTGCTCCCCGCCCCCATCTCCTGCTGCCCCTCTTGAGAGGCAGGTCCTCCTGGGCAGAATATTCACAATCATGCGTGAGCCCAGTTCAGGCTGGTCAAGCAAAACAACAAAATCCCCTACAACCGGCTGCTTCCCAATTTTCTGAAGTGCACCGGAAATTCCCGCCTGTACGACAGCCCCAGAGACAAGGACCTCACAGACCGTTTTATGCCTTGATGCAACTCTTCCGGGAGTGTAGGGACCTTTGTAGGCAGAAAAAGCCAGCTCAAGTTCTTTATTCCACCCTGGAATTTTATCGGCGTCACAGTGAACTGAATTGTGACCTGAGCTTTCCGTTTCGCTATGATTGTTCATAAGATGGAAGTATCCGATTAAATGGATAAATCTTTTGATATTTTGTCCTGAAAAAATTCAATTGTGCCTGAAAATTCCTTCTTATTCCGGCTGAAGAAGTTCCTTCTAGAGAATTGATTTCATTTAAAATTTTCTTTCCCAGTTTCAAATTATTTTTATAGTAAAGTAACAAATTCAAAATAATGATCGATTCTGCATCTTTACAAATAATTGCAATTTTTATTGTCATTGTTATAGCCGTTTTACTTATATTCTCACGTTTAGGAAAAAGGCTCGATAAGGCTGGCAAATAAATTAAAAGCTATGCTAAAGAGGAAGAAAACGAGAACGAGAATGAAAAAGAGGATGCAATGGCGATTGGACTTTCCCTCGGCATGTCGTTCGGTTTGATGTTTGGAATTATTATACACAATATAGCTCTGGGAGTTGCTCTTGGACTCGCTTTTGGAATGGTTTTGGGAGCAGCTTTTGGGGAAAAAGAGAGGAAATAGTACGTGAAAAATAAATAATAACGTACTTTCATTCCAAACTGACATGATATTCTTCAAATCCTATATTCGGCAGGTCGACATTTAATTTTCAATAATTTTTGTTGATGGCGATTTTGAAATGATGCTCCATAATTGTGTGCAGTTGTTAGGTTTACATATGACCAATTATTAATTTTTCATACAAAACTTCAATGAAAAAATGATTCAGTACTCATATATGTCGTGGGAGTTGAGCCACACGTTAACCAACTTTAAACCTAATATATAATTAGCTAATATTCAAAAAAAGCATCAGAAAAAATATTTTCATTTCTAATGTCGACCTGCCGAAAGCAGGTTATAAGGATTGTAATCGGTTAAAAGTTTTAATGATTTTTAATTTTACGTTCATCGCTAGAATCTGCACTAAGTCAAAGTTACAAGAAAAGATTATATTGTATTGTGTAAAGTATATAGATGGTCAAAAATCAACTCAAGACTCATAAAAGTGAGGTATGCAAGGTGATGATTGGAGTCTCTGAAATACTGCTCATGCTCGGTGTGCTATTACTTCTTATATTTATAGTACTGTTCTTGAAAATAATTTATAAATCAAAAAAAAATTGACGGTAATCCAAACCAAAAATTTAAAAAGTACCTCTTAAGATCCCGTCCTTTAAGCAATTAACTAGTTATTCTCGCAAGAATTACACTTAAAATTTTAATCTTTTATGGATCTGGAGGAAATTTTGTTCCTGCCTTTTCTCGTTCCTACAATCACAGGTTTTGTTTTAAATCCTATGTATTCTGAAGATATAACTTTAAAAAAGTAAAAATTAGTGAACTATTGATTAATCTACACTTCATCCAGGTATCTCTGCAGCTTATCCGCAAGTTTGCCAATATGAATACCATCAACAAATGCATGATGAACCTGGACTGCAAACGGCATCATAAATTTGCTTTCTCTTTCATGATATTTTCCCCAATCAAATATGGGTTGCGCTTTTTCCCGGTTTCCGAAATCCGTGTGCGAAATATGCGTAAACGTTATCCACGGCAAGGCAGAGAATTGATATACATCATTTTCTACAGGTCCTGTAAAATATAGCGGCATACGTTAATATATCAGTTGCTAGAGAGGATATACTATGAAAATTTTCTATTTAAAGCAGGACTTTACTGTACAACAATGGCTTGAGATAGTAAATATTAGGGAAAACACAATAAATAGTTACCTACTTGGTATGCAAGCTTACACTGAGTTTACTAATAAGAATCCTGAACAATTGCTAAACGAAGCCGATAAAGAACAAGACGATAACATAAAAGTCAGAAACAGGGCTGTAAACAAATACCTGTGTGGATTCAGGAACCACTTGCAGCAACAAGGACTTGCACCACTAACAATTAAAAATTATATTAATGGTGCTAAATCATTCTACAGGGCTTTCGACATTGAATTTAAATCAGTTAAACAAGAGGGAGTCACTGTAAAACAAGAAAACAGGAAAATACCAACTATTGAGGACATCAGGGACGTTTTGAAAGTCTGTGATCCTTTTGAGAAAGCGTTAATCTTAGTTGGTTGCAGTAGCGGACTAGACGGAAGCACAATCTGTAATATCACAGTCGAACAGTTTAAAAAAGGGTATGATTCCAAAACTGGCATAACTACTTTAATTTTGCGAAGACAAAAGACTGATGTGGACTTTGTAACTTTTTTAACTCCAGAGGCTTCTGAAGCTGTTTGGAACTATTTGAACTACAGAGCAAGAACCGTAGACACTACATTAAAAAACAGATTAGATCAACTTGCAAAACAAAAGGTTTATGCGGACACTAACTATCTGTTTATCCTCAGAAAAGTACATGTTGACTTTCTCAAAGATTTTGACGAAGAGAAGCGAAAGATTAATAGATCTCCTTTAATGAAAATCTACCGTGAAATCTCCACAAAAGCCAATAAAAGTACAGAAAAAGGTAAATTTAACTATATACGCTCTCACAACTGTCGTAAGTTCTTTGATAGTACAATGCTCAATAATGGATGTGACTATCTCCACACAGAAGAGTACATGGGCCATGCTCTCCCAGGTACACAAGGACATTATTTTACACCTAATGTGGATGAATTAAAAACATACTATACTAAATTTATACCTTACTTGACAATTCAGAAAAAGCTAAATGTTAGTGAGTCTCCTGAATATCAAAGTATAAAAAGTGAAAATGATATACTCAGAGCAGAAACAGCTAAGCATGTTGTAGAGAGAAGCGAATTAACAGAATTAAAAGCAGAAATGGATAGAATAAAAGCAAGGGAATTAGAAGTTGAATATAATAAACAAGAGATTCAAAAAGCACTAGCAACTTTACATTCTACACCACTGCCAGAACTTGACCCAAATGCAACATCAGAAGAACGAGAAATGTATCAAAAAATGCTCAGTAAACACTATGAAAACCAGTCATATCTAAAGGCTATAAAAATGATGGTCGATATGAAATAATATAAGGTTCTCTGTGACTACCCTCAAAACATTTTATTTTTCTACTTTTTCAATATTCTTTCTTCTATCTAAATTTTTATTTCTATGTCACGATAATAATAACAACAACTTAATCGTATCAGATTTTTTATATCTCTTAGTAAAAATTTAAACACATGTCTGACGTAATAATATATAATGTTTGCGAAAGATTTTGATGAACTGCTGCAATATAATAATTAAATCTGTTCATATAGTTTGAGCTTATATTATATATACTCTAAAATTTACACACATGGACGTGAGTTTCTAAAAATGTGTGTTGCAGTAGATTTTTTAAGTTGGATTCTTGGTGACTGAGAAAAGTAAATACTAAAAAGTTAAACCATTACGACGAGATAAAGGCAGAAATTCTTGATTTTGTAAATGCAAACAAAGAATACTGTGACGGTGTTGCTATTAGCGGCAATACAATTCTACGCTTCTTTTACAGTATCGAGGGGGTACGGTACTGACTACACTAAAACACCTTTTTTCAAACCAACTGTGTGGGATATACTAAGGGGCAGAGAAGAAGGAAATAGAAGCTTCTCGCCTAATTTATGCTGGTTTGAAAGGAGGAGGACACGTGCTCTGGTGATTTCTCTTGCACTTTTATGTCCTTTTCTCACAAAGTTAAGAAGGAAGTTTACCTCGTGATCTTCAAGGTTAATCGTTAGCATGAAGATGTAAAGGGATTCAGAGCATATTAAGTTAACAAATAATTAAATTTTCGAGACACTAGGTTATTTCATAACATGCTCTTAGTATGATGTTCTCGTGGATGTGACCGTAGGGGGCAGATTTAATTAAAGACCCCCACTCCTCTTTAGACTTGACCTTGTTTATTACATCGGGAGCGCGGAGGATCACGAATACCCCTTCCTTTACAGGCTGTCCGACAATTCAATTTCAGGGCAAAAACATGTGAAAAATAAGGCATATAAAGCCTTTAAACTGAAAAAGAAGGAATCTTTTAATTAGTGGGAGTAATTATCGGACAGCCTGTTTAGGGTGGGGTGGCCGCCCGCAATTTGATTTTCTCAGTCACTGAAGATGGAATGATGTAGTATTCGTTAGTGTCCTTCCTGTGACCCCAGACATCTCCTTCAATAAGCTGGATTCTCTGCATTTCAAGGAACGTCTCTATGGATTTTGAAACCGTACTCATGTAGGATTTAGGTAACTGAATTACCTCAATTTTCGGGCAGGTTTTGACCAATCCAAATATATCCTTGTTCGACGGCCTGAAGGCCAAGTGAACAACACACTCATTAGGATTTAATGTAAAGATTTCTTCTCTGGAACCAACTACTTGAATTCTCAGATTTTTCCCCCATTACAAACTTCTTTTAATTTTACTTTGATATAAAATACATATACTGATTATAAATAATATATCATTGACTAATATTATTTAGATAGTATTCTGGAGATGATGATTATATTAGATCCTCTAATTTGATCTAGAAAAGCCAAAAAAAGAATAGTAACCGATTTTTAAAATTTGTTTTCCTATTTTTGCTTCACTTCTACTCTATTTAATGCTATAATTTATTTTTTATTATTGATTTAGTTTTTTTAGTTCGTCTAGGTCAATTTGTTTTTCGTTGATATCATTGATTAGGCGGTCTAATAACTTTTTCTATATAAGCTCTAAGTGGTTACCTTCCGAAAACACAACCTGGCCAGTAAAGTTGTCCATCTCATAACCCTTGCCCACTTCACCATTTCCCAGGGAAACTTTCTGGACTGGATATAAGGATCACTATCTAACCAGGCTTTAGCATCTGGGGGAAAGTCCATTTTTTCTAAACCTCAAAACGATAACAAGAGAAAGCTGTAGAAATTCGTTAATTTGTAGGGATTTTGTGGGGAAATAAAATTCGATCCTGTAGATACAAAAATCAAACCTGGCCCGCTTCGCAACTCCTGCAGGGGAAGTACGAATTAAACTACGCGGGATTTAAACTGTGCAGGGAAAGTACTGTGAATACGCCAGGTGGGAAAGTCCGTCAGTTCGCCGATCAAGCCTCTTCCAGCATGTGATTTTTGGGTTGAAGTCTGGCTAGAATATTCATCCTGATTTTGTCTTTTTCGTCAGCTGTGGGGCTTGCGTCTATATTCAGGTTCATATTCTGGCTTTGCATGTTAACCTGTGAGACTTTACCATAATCACCGCTGAATCTGCGTTCCAGGATGAACATGGCTGATTTGACATCACCCAACCGCATGGACATTTTAACGGACTCCATGCATTCTTTCATCAAATCACTTTCAGCTGACCGTATTGCTATATACCATTTTGCATACGGTGCCTTACCATCAGCTCCGAGCTTTTCCCAATTGTGCCAGGTCTGATAAGTAACACCTATAGCTTTCGCACAGGCTGCATAGGACAGGCCCAGGCGGATATTATCGGCACAGGTCTTGATTAAATCATCATCAATTCTGCATGGTTTTGTCATATAATTATATTTGAAGGGTTTATATATAAAAATTAAATTGATCTGGAAACATGGAGACTGATAAGGAAAAGAGGAGAGGCTGAAGTTTAGGAGTTTACGAATTTTAGTATCAAAAAGATACCGGAACTAAGACGCGGCCTATACAAGTGTGATAGTTTAGGAAGTTAAGCTTCCTATTATTGCCGCTCGCACTCACAGGAGAGGGAGAAGGGGTTATTTCCATCCTCGCACCTTCAATATCTGGGCATTTGATTTAACCCGGGCACCTGTTAACTTCTCCCTATATTCAGGTGTCCTGCTGTTAAAGTCATCCACAAAGGCGTCAAGGTTAGGGACACATTTATTATAATCGCTAGAGGTAGCAAGCTTAATAAGAGCCTTCTTTAACAGGCTTACTGAACTTAAATCATTTTCGTTATCTTGCGCTTCTCTAACCTCACTATAACCCTCTCTAACCTCTGGGGGGTTAGAGTCGTTTTCGTTATCTTGCTCCTGTGTGTCTTCGTTATTTTCCTGACTATAACCCTTTTTCTCAGAATGAGACTTAAAATTAATTTCTGCTTTTTTGTAACGTTCACAGGAGGAGAGAGGAATATTATTTTCGGTTCCGTTGCAAAAAATAAGGAAATTTTACAAAATCGTTGAAAACCTTCACAATAAGGTAATTAGAGTGATCAAATTTGGGTTAAAATAATATGTAAAGGAAATAATAATAGCCTCAACGTACAGAAAAATTATTTTTGCAAAAGAACCAAATTTGTTAGCCGATGACAAATGAAGGGAATCTAGGATGTGGTGCCCATGAAATACTTTCTCCAGGAAGGAAGTAAAGGAGACTTTTTATCTGGATTTAAATCGAAAAATGAGAATCTTCAGTTAATATCCCCTCACACAAGTCTGCCGAAAAGTAAGGTTTTAAAGGCGCGAGTAAAACTTTTTCCAGATTGTCTGGATACATTAGCTATTGCTATTTCCTTTTATATTTTATTTGTATATGGCTCATTAAGCGTATATCTATTTTTAATATTTTTCTTATTATTTTTTGATCGTCCCAGTAATGTCGTAGTAGTGTCTGGGAAAGTAACAATTAATAGACCTATGCGCAGGCCTGTAGTGATACTAATAGAGGACATAATGCAAATCTCGGGAAAAAAGAACAGTAACTATTCTCTGCGCTGGATATTCCGCTTAATTTACATCGGCTTATTATTGTATGATTTGATTAATTATTGGAACATTAAGGATTTTGATTATCTAGTACAGACGCTTTTATCTCTATCATTTTTAGTACTCATCTCTGAATATTGGGTGCCTTATGAATGTGACCTCAAAATAATAACCTCACGCTCAGTCGTTAGATTTTGGCCATTCTCAAACCTGAAATTACGGATCTATATCTATACTAAAAAGCAGGAAGGGCTCATAAGAATCCTCAAAGAAGAGATCAAATAGGGAAAATAGGTTATGGCAACGATTTTTTCTTTGAGTAAACAGAATTGGATAAAACATTAATTCAAATTTCCCATTAGTAGTCCAAAAGGTATATTTCTATTGTAATATTTTGGCGTAGCCTCTAATATTTATTATTGTGGGGCAATATTCGCTCAAATTTCCTTTCTAAAAATTCCCCATTCTATGAGCCTCTTTTCTATATCCCTCATTTCGTAATCAGTAAAAGAAAGGCTCTGGTAATGTCTAAGACTGGTAATAGGGTCATGTCCTTGTCTACTGTATATTTCAATCTCTGGTATGCCTGCTTTCAGCATCCAGCTTTCAATTGTCTTCCTGGGAGTCTTTGGATTGACCTTTGGAATAATACCGGCTTTGTAGCTCCATCTTTCAAGGTCCTCAAACCAAGTATTACGTGCTGGTGGTTTCTTGCACTCTAGGAAAGCCTTAAAGAGATATGGAAATGTAGCAGGTAACTTATCAATTGTTCTCTTTACAAGTTTTTGTTTTACTTTCCTCTGTGCCTCTTTAGGAAGGATAATCTGATTTCTTTCTGTATAGTACCATTCTTCGTTATCATGTAGCCTTTGAAGCTCTACGTACCGAAGGCCTGTAATTGTATTGACTTCAAAAATAGGTCTAAACTTCATTGGAATGAAATTAACAAATCGGTCATATTCCGCAACTGTGAGAACCTTTGTTCCATCAGAGGTTACAAGTCCATTATCCATGAGAAATGGTAAACGAACGAAATATTAAAAGGTTCGTATTTGGTGAAGAATATTCTAAATATAGATCGAAAAATAAGTGATTTTCCCTTAAAATACGAACGTTCTATGTGAAAGGTTGTAGTAAAATTCAGGGAAATATTAAGGTTCATGTCCACAGACCTCCTGAAGTAACGCACAATGAAACTCCCGAGGAATTCCATATTCCCACTGGACTATGCCGGAAGATTTAAATCAAATTTACTGCGGAAGGTCTCTTGACATGAACATTAGCCATTGTCACGTGATTGATGTTTCATACAGTTGAAGGTTTAATGCTATTGATTTCTCAGTTCAACCGTGTAAGTCCTATTTGATCATCTTAATTTGTCTTCTCTGTTTTTGGTGTTTCTGTTTTTGGTGCCTCTGTTTTTGGTGTTTCTGTTTTTGGTGCCTCTGTTTTTGGTGTCTTTTTCTTTAGTGTCTCTCTCTTGGGTATATCCCTATAATATCCATATGGAAGTTTATATATATGCTTCTTACTACTACCGACGTAATTTTCAATCTCAAAAAAGTATTTGCTCGACTTGAAAGTATTGTGAGCTTGTTTTGCCCATCCTTCAATCGTATAAGACGGCGGAATATTTCCCTCATTTTCATCTAAATAATCAATTTCATAAATAATCCTTTTATCTGATTTTTTATCTAATTTAATATCTGAAAATCTAGAACGATAAGTTTCTTTCTTCCCGATTCTCCCAAATGATTGAGCTGTGTCACAATAAGATAATAAAAAGGCTAAAGGAAATGATTCAAATGATATCCTCGTCATCTCTTTTTCCATCAAGTTTTCATATCGGTTATGAATTGAAATTGCAAAAGCAGCATACAAACAATCGTCTTTTATGCTCCCATACTCTGAACTTATGCTCTTATAGTCTGAAAAATAATTAAGGACCAAGAGAGCGCTTAAAACACCATGATCATGACTATATAAAATCGCATCTAAATAATTTCTCATTAACACATCAGGATTTGTATCTCCGTGTTTATTAAAAAAACTCTGTAAGTCAGTTAAATGTTTCGGAAAATTACTTTCTTTTTTCAATAACTGCTCCCAATTGAAGTTAACAACAAATTCTTGATTAAAAACATCCTTGAAGAAAATTTCAAGTTCGGGGCCAATCTTTTCAAATATGTATGCATGGTCATGAAAAAATGATATTAAAAACCAAATTCTTAAGACGTTAAATTCAGGAATTTTTAATTGCTTCTGAGATTTACCCAAAGCTAATATCATACTCTTTTGTATTTGTGTTTGAAAGAAATCAAACTCTATCAAATTTATGATTATATAACCACTAACAAACACATGAAACTCATGCATGAAATGATCTCTATAATCATTTAATCCATCAAGCAATAGTTCTTCGTGTTTTTTAAATTTATCTAGAAAATCAGTAAAAGGTTTCGATTTTGATGTAAGCCCAAAATATGTACTAATATTGTTTATGTATCTTGCTACTCTATCTAAAATTTCATTATAACCCACATATTCTTTCCTCTTTAATACATAAAATAGATGTAAGGTATCAATATAGATTTTTCCATTGATAGAATCCTTAGGAGGGCATTTCATTTTTTTTAAACAGTTTAATAAACCTTCGCCCCCAAATAGAGTTTCATAAGAACCTCTACTAAATTGAGATTGTGATGTATGTATAAGCTGTACGAATAAAGGTATATACTCATTAATAGACTTACATGCATTCCGAAATTCTGTCTTACTCACAAAGTCGTCGTCATTGTAATTTTTACTAGGATCATAAAATTCAAAAGTCAAAACTCCAATCGCTTTTTCCTTGTATAATAAAGGAAAACCAATAGACATCTCAGTCGGAGGTTTAATATTATGTTTAGAATTTAGACTGGCTGAAGCTTTATTAACATTAAGATCTTTTTTAGAACTTTTCAACGAATATTTGGTTCTGTAAATAAAAGATGTAATACCCTCATTGTAAATCATACTATTTTCAGGAATATCTGTTTTGTCCTTGTATTTTTTAAAAATTACATACTTTTGAGGTCTATTTCCAGGATCATAATTCCAATAATCTTTCCCATCGTTCTTCTTTTCTTGTGACACGTCTATAAATTTTAAAATTTCAATAAATTCACTTATCTCAGATTCAATTCTATTGCCTGATTTATCATCTGTTTGTGTAGGTATACATAATTGATCCGGAATTATTAATTCTAAATGCTCTTCTGTTTTAATTGTACCTAATTTATCAAAAACAATAGCTTTTTCTTCCGGATATTTTCCAGTTTTATCATAATCATTGGAAGGATTAGACTCCTTAAATTTCTCATAAGCCTCTTTCATTTCCTTGATTCTTATTTCTAAAATCTCACGTTTTTCATCAGGATCCATTTCTTTATTAATTAAATATAAGTAACAAGCATCTGCACCAAAAACTTTTCTGAAAAGCTCAAGAAATTTTTTAATTGTATATTTTATATTTGTTACTTCTTCAGTTACCTTATCTGTAAATACAAATCCATCTTTTTTAATTATTTCTGTTTCTTTGCCCATAAATATTGCTTCCCATAACTAAAAATTAAGGTTGTGTTGCAAATTTTTTTCTTGCACTTTGAGGCTATATAGTTAGCTTTCTATGCCAATTTTTCGATGACAAGATTGATAAACTTTCCTAATTCAGTACTTCGCTAAAAATCTCTCCTCCATGTTTTTTTCCTGATTCATTTACCTCAAACACTCTACCATTAGCCTAACGTTCATGTCCACAGACCTCTTGCAGTAAAT
>NZ_JAVKPK010000059.1:0-21280 GCF_031461075.1 Methanosarcina baikalica
AATAAATGAAAATTTATACTATCAACTTTCCGGCCGGGCGGTTTGAGCGGTAATAGTAGGTTGAACGGTAATAGTAAGTTGAGCGGTAATAGTAGGTTGAGCAGTTGTGGTAATTTGAGCGGTCATGATAGTAAGAAAGTAAGAGTGGTAGCCACAGGACGAGACCTAAAGGGAGAGAAAACTTAAAATGGCAGATACATCGGATCTACTTATTTTCTGGGCTGTAGTTATGGCACGTTTCTTTATACCGCTAGCTATTCCCAGATATCCTCTTCCGGCGATAATAGCTTCTCTAAGCCTCGATACTATAGACCAGACAATCTTCCAGCAATTTACCAGCCTGCCTCTTGAAGGCTATCAGGGCTACGACAAGGCTCTGGACATCTATTACCTGACTATTACATACCTTTCAACCCTGCGGAATTGGTCAAACTTTTTCGCTTTCGAAGTAAGCCGATTCCTTTTTTACTACAGGCTGCTCGGCGTGACCCTTTTCGAACTAACACAACTACGTCCTCTACTGCTGATCTTTCCCAACACTTTTGAGTACTTCTTTATTTTTTACGAGGCCGTCCGCCTGAAATGGGATCCGCTGGTGCTTACAAAAAAGAAATTAATTGCCGCTGCAGCTCTGATATGGATCTTTATCAAGCTTCCGCAGGAATACTGGATACATATCGCCAAACTGGACACAACCGACTGGATAAAAGCCAACCCTTCAAACGCACTGATTCTGATTGGCTGGGCTTTATTCCTGCTAGCAATGGCATGGTGGCTGCTGCGGGACCTGCCTTCTATGAGACCTAGCTTTTCAATTGCTGGCGATCCTGTCTCTGTCGTCTCGAAAGATATATCCGGACCCGCCATTGAAAACAGTCTCCCGGAACTTAATTCTTCAGAAAATTTCTTCAATAATGCCCTTATAGAGAAAATAGTGCTGGTATCCCTCCTGAGCATAATCTTTGCCCAGGTGCTTCCCGAGGTAAGATCAAGCAACTTACAGCTTGCTATAGGTATTGCTCTTCTCATCGTGATAAACACCGCATTGAGCCATTGGCTCGCCATGCGTGGGACCCACTGGAAATCTATCATACGAGAGTTTATAGTGATGTCCATCGTGAACTTTGGCATAATTCTCGTATTCAATTTCCTGCTGCCCAGGTACAATGGTTCAATCAACCTTTTTAATACACTTTTTTTTGTCCTCCTCCTTACCCTGAACGTAGCCCTTTATGACAGGTACAGAGCGTTACATATGAGTAATCGAATCGGAAAATAAAGTCATATTCCGGATTTTGTCCTGAGGATATTTTTAAAATATCTTAATCCTGTTACTCCGAAAGCTTTGTAATTAATTATACTCAGTTGAAGAGCTCCAGTTTTCATAACTATTCATAAATAGTCAGTTTTTACAAATTATATATTTTATTTATAGAACTAGATTTTCCTTAAAAAATAGCCCTTTAGCCACGATTAGAAGTTTCTGGTGTGAAACAGGAAGTTTCCCTGTGGGAATAAGAGGCAACTTAGATAAGTATTAATCATTAAAAAAAATTAAAATATGATGAGAGAATTAAATAAGTATATGAAAACAGAATTGAGAAATGATTTGATTTCACTAATTGGTTGGTTTATTCTCTGGTTTATAGTCAGGAGTTATGTGAATTCCCATGTTACTTAATTCTAGAACTCGAAAAAGAGAATTCCTGAAGGCTGCCTGAAACAATTTTTTGATTAAGCCGCCAGATTTTCCGAAATACAGGACAGGGGATGCAAAGGGGCAGATGTCAGGAGGTCCAATGTATTACATAAAAAACGGGCTTGGGCAAAAAATGTACAGTGGTATTCGACACTCTTTGCCATTTTCGGGGTAGATGTAGCACTTTTCTGAATAGGAACCATTCCGCAGGTAAATGCCATTGTAGACTCTGACAGGATTGCTTTTGATATCCCTGAAGCCCTGAGCGCGGCTGTAATAAGTCTTTTTGTAACATTTTGTGACTCTTGGCGGGATCAGGAGGATTGCCAGCCGTATCCCAGTTTTCGGTGCCCTTTATGGCAATAGGTTATATGCTCAGCTGCCTCACTATTGCCGGCTAAACCTTGAAAAGCTTACGGAAACTCTCATACTGATAATAAATTCCGCTTTTACAGGGACCGTTGCCAGGGCGGTTTTCCTGGAGCAGGGGTGACGCTTGCGATCAGAATGAGAATTACCAGGAGAATTTTCTCAAATGAATCAGGCCTCGAGAGGCCCCATAGCTGCTGCAGCTACAAAGGTAAAAGAGCCTGCCAGACAGGGGCTCATTTCCACAACAGGGACTTTTTTAGATACTATTTTCATCTGTTTCATGACCGGAACAGTGTTAGTCATGACAGATTCCTGGACAGGCGACCTTGAAGGTGCCTGTATGACAAGCTACTCTTTTTCCACAGCACTTGCCGAAGCCGGGAACTACATTGTGACAGTCGGGCTCATCTTCTTTGCGTTTACAACTATCCTTAGGAACTCTATGGAGATGCTGTACGGAATTCCTGGTAGGGGTAAAAGGAATCCTTACAGGATTAGTTTACATCCTGATTGTTGCGTCAGGCGCCTTCCTGGCCCTGGATGTAATCTGGATATTTGCAGATATGCTTGAATATCAGATGTTCTAAAGAAAATTTGGGATATATAAAGTTATAAGTATTGCATATTGAGTAAATCTATAGTATTCTTGCAGGTTTTTCTGGAAAGCAGGTAAGATTTTAATAAATATGCCGGAAAGGCCGGAATAAATATGGTCCATGGATAATTAATGAGAAGACTCGGCTACTTAATATCTGCTTTTATTTAAAAGAAGTTTCTTATTTATAGTTCTCGATATATTATATTCATTGGATCTTTAATATATAGTGATACAATTAAAAATCACTTTCATCGGCAAACAAACCATCAGCACATAAAATAAGGATAAAATTTACCCATACTAATAAGGGTAGAATATACAAATAGATTTTTTCCAGAAATAAATCTGGACAATTGATTAGTAAAATAATGTTCCCAAAGTGTATCTGCCGACGGAAAGCATATCGGAAAACGAGCAGCCTTAAAATTGTATCAAAATAGGTAAAGTTCAGAGAGTATCGGGAAATAAACGGAAAATAAACTGAGGTTCTGTATCGGATTGCAGAATCAATGAGGCCTATAGTATTATTCCGTAATGTATTCAAGAAGACTAAAAAAGTATTTGTAGCTGCTAACTGTAGGAAATAAAGAATTCATAGTCATCAATTCAAGACAAATGAATCCAGGAAATTTGTCCATTATGTCTCGAATAGATGTCTATGAGACTATTTTTTTCAAGCTGCTTAGAAGTTGAAATACTGTTTGAAATCGAAGCAGAGTATGTTTAATATTATATTTATATAGATTGGCATTATATTTTCCTCCATTCTTTTATATTATTCAGGCTTTGTAGAAATTCCCTCTAAATTGAGGTTATCAGATTAAAATTAATCTCAAAACCTCGAGTTGCAATTTCAGTTATAGTTTTGAGAAGTTATAATCTCAGATTTCTACAAAGCCTGAATGAGAATTCATAGTAGCCACCAGTGCAAGATAAAATGAATTCGCGAAATTTGTCCATTATATCTCGAAAAAGTAGCTATTATAATACTTCTTTCCAAGATATTTAGAGGAAGTAGAAGAAGTTTTGTGTGAACTTCTGACACAGGAAATTGATATTGCCCACAATAATAATCATTGTATTTTCCCCCTATCCAATTTATCTTTTTATACTTTTTCTTTACGTATAATTTAGATAGCCATCAGTTCAAGACAAAATGAATTCACGGGATTTGTCCATCACATCTCGAAAGGCGGCTATTATGATTATTTTTCCAGGATGTTTTATTATGTTATATTCCTAGCAATTTATTTTTAAATTATTTTAGGAGCCGATCTTAATTTTAAGACTGACATACCTAAATTTTAATTGCTAGTGAGTATATAACACATATAGTTTTAGTTTATATAAAGCTTGTAGAATAAATTTTACTTACTATTAAATAGTCCTCGAAAAACTGGACGAATTTCTCGGGCATATAGAGACATACTCTCTCATTTAATTTATTCCACGATATTACTTTAAATGAATAGTAATATAAGGAATTTAATATGTTATTTTTATTAAATAAAACCATATAGGGCTTATTATGAGTAAAAAAGTCCTAAATTATGCATAAACATAGATAGAATCTTTAAAAATGGTTAATTTACTGAAATAATTGAGTATTAGATTCTAAATACAAAATATATTACTATATAATTTTTATTTAAATGAATACTATTTTTCCAAAAAGCTAAGAGCCATATTCATTCTATGGATGCATATTTGGGGATTTTTTGTTTTTCTGCAATCCAATCATCCTGAAGAAGAGTCTCTTGCCTTCAAATTCCTAACATTCCGATTAATTCTTTCGCCCACTTCAACTTCTTTTTTTTAATCGGGTTCACTCCCGAATCTTCAAAATCAAATCCAGCAAGTCTGACACTCTTAGCCCTGAACTCCTTTGCAACAAAAACGCATCGGTCTCCGTCACTGAATCCTCCAAAATTGTAGACCTTATCAAAAGGCTGTGTCTGGGTAGTTGCAATGAAGCGCTTAAAGCGGGGTACATATTTTTTTAGCTTATAAATATTGTCCCCGTGAGCGTGAATCAGGACTATTGAGCCCTGTTCGCAGGCGAGGATCTCTTTTTCAATATCAGCTTCGGAATTGCCGTCAAGGTCGGTGCAGATGACTTCAGGCACAATGCCCATATCCATAAGGACTGCGGCTGCTCCGTCGGCTGCAATGACCGTAAAGGCAGAAAAATTGATCGCCGAAAGGTCGTTCCTGAGTTTTGGAGCATTTCCGCACACCAGGACAGGCTTTCCGGAAATTACGGCTTTGAGTTCAGAGAGCTTGGCAGTGTTTTTCTCTGTCAGCATGCGGGAAAGGAATAAAGCTGCCTCTTCATCACTTTCGCGGTCGAACCCGAAATCTTCAAGGATTCTTTCGTAAATCGGCTCCCAGACAGCAAAATCCGTATCAATCACTTCCCTTCCTATTTATTTAATTTTAAGCTTCAATTTTCGTATTAAGTTACTTTTTAAAGCTTATTTCTTGTTGGAGTTTATTTCTTTGCAATACCCATCTTCATGGCAATGCCTTCAACATCCCAGTCCTTTACAAGGGCACCGGAAACATCGACATCACTGCCGAGGTCAAAGGTATCGGCTCTTACCTCTTCTGCGATAAGGTTCTTCAGGGTTTCAACGAACTTCAAGACCCTCTCGTCTTCGATCCGGACAGAAATACGGATATTTTCGTCCACCACAAGGTCAAGTTCCTTTCGCATATCTTGAAGCCTGCGAATTACTTCCCTTGAATATCCTTCGGCTTCCAGTTCAGGAGTCAGGTTTGCATCCACATAGACAAGGCCTGCGTCAGATTCTGCGCTTGCCGTACCTTCCGGCAGGGTTTCTTTGAAATTTGCCATGCCTGGATTTACTGTAACAGTTGTCCCGTCTGCAAGTGAGAGTTCAAACTCGCCGGAGTCTGCAAAGGCTTTCTTCAGAGCAATGCCGTCAACTTTTTTCAGGGCAGAGATGACTTTTCCTGCTTCCTTTTTGAAAACAGGGCCTATCTTGCCTGGATCAGGGATCACTTCAAGCCCGAGTTCCTCCCAGCTTTTGCCAGCGCCTGTCAGAATAATCGCCTTTGAATTTGTCTGGTCCATAAGTACTGAACGCAGCCTCTCGACAGCCTTTGCCGTACCCTCATTTTCGGGAGAGACAATTATTCTGGATATAGGCCACCTGAGCTTTCTTCCTGCTTTCTGGCGAGCATTTGAGGCGGCTTCTACAATGGAGCGGACAGTGTCCATGGCTGCTTCGAGTTCAGGGTCCAGATAAGCTTCATTAACCGTCGGCCAGTCGCACATATGGACCGAATCGACAGCATTCGGATCTACGTTTCGGATCAGGTTCTGGTACATCTCTTCAGCCAGGTAGGGCATGAAAGGAGAGATCAGTTTCGTGAGGGTTACGTAGACCTCGTAAAGCACGCAATAAGCTGCAAGCTTGTCAGGGTCATCAGCTTCAGTCCAGGTTCTCGGGCGGATAAGCTGAATATACCAGCGGGAGAGGTCTTCCAGAGTAAACTCCAGGATTTCGCGGACTGCTTTATGCAGCAGGTACCCGCTCATTGCTTCGTTTACGGCTTTGACAACGGATTGGGCTCTTGAAAGAATCCACCTGTCTTCCTCACGGAGGGCGTCTTTTACCGAATCCAGGCTAACCTTCATCGGGTCAAAATTGTCGAGCGCCATGTAGGGCAGCGGGAACCTGAAGACGTTCCAGAGGATATTGATTGAGCGGTGGACGGTTTCAACTTCTTCAAGGTTGAATTTCAGGTCTTCCCAGGGTGCGCTTGAGGAAAGCACATAGGCACGCAGGGTATCGGCCCCGAACCGTTCTATAATATCAAGAGGGGAAACCACGTTTCCAAGGCTCTTGGACATCTTCTTTCCACCTGCGTCAAGAGTAAAGCCGTGCATGAGCACACTCTTATACGGAGCCCGTCCGAAGCCGACCATGCTTGCTCCGAGCTGCGAATAGAACCAGCCACGAGTCTGATCGTGCCCCTCGGTAATGAAATCAGCTGGCCACCATTCATCGAACTGTTCCCTGGTCTGCGGGAACTTCAGGGTTGCCCAGGAAGCGACAGCCGAATCAAACCAGACGTCAAAAACGTCTTCAACTCGCTTTTTCTCTCCGCCGCACTCACAGGGGATCATGACCTTGTCCACATAGGGACGGTGAAGTTCGATATCGCTGCTTGCTCCGGATTTCTCCAGCATTTCGGCTTTGGTTCCTATTACCTCAAGTTTTCCGCACTTCTTACACTTCCAGACCGGAATCGGGATTCCCCAGTAGCGCTGCCTGGAAATGCACCAATCCCGAGCGCCTTCGACCCAGGTTCTGAATCGGGCTGAACCTGCCCAGTCAGGATACCAATCTACGGCATCGATTTCCTCAAGCATTTTAGCCTTTATCTCGGTAATTTTAAGGAACCACTGTTCGGTTGCAAGGTAAATAATAGGAGTTTTGCAGCGCCAGCAGTGCCCGTACCTGTGCGTGACAGTCCCTTCTGCAAGAAGCCTGTTGCGTTCCCTGAGGTCTTCAATGACGATAGGGTTTGCTTCCCTAACGTTCTTGCCCTCGTATTCCCCGGCTTCGTCGGTATAGGAGCCGTTAGGGCCCACAGGGCAGAGAATAGGAAGTTTATACTTCATACCAACGTTGAAATCGTCCGTACCATGCCCTGGCGCAATGTGTACACAGCCCGTATTTTCTACGGTTACGAAATCCGCAAGGTAAACGCCGTGCTTAATCCCGTTCTGTACAGGCACCAAATCCCCAACAGGGCTTTCATACTCAAGCGTTGTAAGGTCTTCCCCGAGCATTGTCTCAAGCACTTCATAGTCAACATACCTGCCCTGTTTGAGGACATTTTTGATCAGGTCTGTGGCTGCAATGAGGATTTCTTCCGAGCCGTCCTGCCTGATTGCCCTGAATTTCGAGTATTCGAAACCCGGATGTACAGCTACAGCCACGTTTGCAGGAATTGTCCAGGGGGTTGTTGTCCAGATCACGATGAAGGTATTTTCCTCACCTTTGATCTTAAACTTTACATAGATAGAAGGATCGATTCGCTCGGCATATTCAACCTCGGAATCTGCAATTGCAGTCTCACAGCGCGGACACCAGTTAACTGAACGCTTGCCCACATCCAGGAGGTTTTTCTCTTGAGCTTGTTTGAGGGTCCACCAGGCAGCTTCGATATAGTCGTCTTTTAAGGTCATGTAGGGATCTGACCACTGCAGCCAGACTCCAAGCCTCTGAAACTGCTCGGTCATTGCCTGCTTCTGGGTGATGGCAAATTCCTTACACTTCTCAATAAAATTTTCTACCCCAAAGCTCTCAATATCCTTCTTGGACTTGAAGCCCAACAAACCTTCTACTTTGACCTCGATCGGCAGGCCATGCATATCCCAACCAGGGCGTTCGAGGATGTTGCGGTTATTCATGGAATAATAGCGGAGAATGGAATCTTTGATGATCTTGTTCCAGGCAGTCCCCAGATGGATATGCCCGGTTGTATACGGGGGTCCGTCAACAAAAAAAAGCCTTTTTCCGGTCTTGCGGTGCTCCCGAGTTTTTCGATAAGCATCGCTGTCTTCCCAGAACTCCGTTACTTTTTTCTCAATTTGTTCTGCATCGTACTTGGCAGTGATTTCTTTTATCATATGGGACTCTCCCTGATGAAGGATTAGCTAAAGTGAAAATACGGCAAGTGCAGGCCCTATCCTGCATCTGCCCGATGACTGCTGATAATAAACTGCCAACCGGTAGCTAATGACAAAATCTACTACCTTGACAAAATCTACTATCAGCCTCTTAATATATGAAATTTCAAACAAGTATCTGACGAACATAATATCCGTATCGAGAAAGCAAATCTGCGCCTGCCCGAAAAAGAAACGGATCTTCCGTACGCCAATCAATTTATTCAGTAATTACTGTACTTAATTTAAGCTTTGTTATAGCGCAAGCCTTTTCAGAAAAGGCTTGAGCGAAAACGGCGCAATGTTTGAGTTTGAGAGCCTATCCCAAACCCCTATCAGCGGCACAAGCTTTTTTTAAAAAGTATGATCAAATCAGGAAAACGGCGTGATTCAAGATTACGTGCCGTCCGTGCACTATGAAATAACTTTGAATTCCCAAAAACCTTTTCAAAAAAGGTTTGATCGAAAAACCCCTCGCAGCGGCGTGATCAACCGGCGCAACGGTTGAGGGAAAAAAGAGGAGAAGATTTGCCCCTCGTTTAAAAGCTTAACTGCAGAAACAATAGGTACAGAAGGGATTCATGTCTGCAGCTTCGAGTGGAGTAAATTTTTCGTTTTGTTCTGCTTTTACTTCAGGGTTCGCTTTTACTTCAGGGTCCTCCACATTGCAGCAATTTTCTCTATATCTATATGGGTGTAGCCTTCTTCTTTTATATTCCACTTAAGGCTTAGGACTCCGTCATTGCACTCGGCAGCAACCCCTCTGTATGTAGTCCTCCCTCCAATATCGATTTCGACTTCTTTACCCAGATAATACTTTTCAATGAACTCCTGCTTCATTATTTTCAACTCCCGATTTTTACTTTTCCGGATGAGATCCGAAAAGACAATTACCAAGATATAGTTTCAGAAAGTATATTATACTTAAAAAAACAGGGCTTCTGAACACAGTTTCTTTATCCAGAACTAAAAAAGATGTCAGCTGTTAAAGCCTGCTTCAAAGCTGACCTGGATATTCGGGAAACCGGCTTAAATAGCGGTTCAGAGCCCTGAACCATCTCCTTTTAGCAAGAAAATGTGGTTCAGAGCCCTGAATATATCCCTTTTAGCTCAAAGAGCTGACTCAGGTTCATTAAACTCTGTTTCAGGCTCCTGGACAGAAGCATCAAAAAAGGGAATTTCTGCACCTACAAACCAGGTTTCAAGGAAACTCAACAGGTGGTACTTCAGGAAAACGGTAAGAGGCACACCAAGGAAGAGCAGGGTTCCGAAAATCAAAGCCAGCTCTATAAGGACAAAGGGGATCAGGAGTATCCAGCTAAGAGGGTCCGATAGCAGAGAAGAAAAGAGGAAGTACAGAATTCCGTCAGTAACAAGGAAAACCAGTCCAAGAACCAGCAGAACAATTCCGAAAAGGAAAACTGTAAGGATGGCTATTCCTATCCCGAGCAGGAACCTGGTAAACCAGTAGACCACAATCTCCTGCCAGCTTTTCCTGAAATTCGCAAAAACAAGTCCGAAAGCCGAAAGAATCCCGGTTTTCCGGTAAATGGATAGAGGGATTGCAAGGCTTAAAAAAGAACTTATTGCACCTACAACCAGGATCAGCACAAAAATTACACCAACAATCCAGAAAATTCCTCCCACCACCGCAGGCAAGGCAAAATCCGAGGGCCTTTTGAGGATGCCCGGAATAAAAGGCAGTGCAGCTATTCCTAAGAGTGCGAGAAATACAAGCCCCAGGGCTAAACGCACCAGCAAAAGATAGAATCCCTTTCCCAGGAACCTTCGTGAATAATTCCAGAATTTCACTTCGTTCCTTACCAGGGATTCCACAAAAACAAATTCCATGACACTGGAAATGTATAAAAAAATCAAAGCTAAGAGAAGAATGAAAACTATTGCTGTTATTATAATTGCCGAGGGAGACACAGACTGGATATAACTGAGCCCGATCTCATTCGAGCCAAAGGGAAATACAGGCATTCTGCCAGGCTCGATATTCGGAAAATTGTTATTAAAATCTTCGGGACCCATCCGGTAGTTGGTACCCGAACCTCCGTAACTCGAGCCAATGCCACCTAAGAGTAAAATAATAATTGCGAGTTTTGCCCATTTCCAGAAATCAAAAGGTTCAAAAAGGGCTTTTCTTGTCCTTGAAAAAGCTCTATCCACCGCATCTATTGCATACCAGCTCATAATGTAGAATTTTACTCAGAAGATAAATAATTATCCTGAGAGTTAAATTCTAAATTTTTCAGATAGTTTCTCAGAAAAGCTCTGAGATGCCCGAAAATAAGAACTATAGAGATTATTGTAGGACTTACGCAGTTGAACAAAAAACCAGTAGCATGAAGTGCCAAACTGTCTAAAGCACAATATTCCTGGCAAGCCCTCATGTGCTTGGTTTTACTTCTCAAGTGCGTAACTCCTATATTGTATACAAAGCCCCTATTACCTTTTCGCTTGCAACGACTACCAGGAGCCGGCCTTGAGTTGTTATATTACCTTAAACGCGGCCGCGAGGGTGGGACAGTGCTTCAAAGCCTGAGACTACTTCAAACAGCTCCTCGTCGATGCCGCTCTGACGCAAACGGTAGAATGTTCCTTTGAGGTTATCAAGCAATTCATCGATATTTTTGTCGGCGCGTTGCATCGCTGCCAGCCGGCTCGCATTTTCACTCGCAAGGGATTCGGCGCACGCCCGAAAGAGTGAGACAAAAAGGTATTCGTTGATTAGCGCCCGCAAGGTCTCGGCACTGTCGCCTATTACCTCGGAGAAGTTCCCGTTCGGCCAGGGAAGTTCAGCCAGTTCCTGTAGCCAAATTTCGTCCAGTGGCAATAGCCGCTGACTTGCTGGTTCATACATCGCCCCATGTTTGGGGCGATTGTAGAAGAGATAGAGTTCAGCGGCTTCCTCCTGGCTGTTGAGCTTCTCGCTCTCCACGAGAATCTGCCCTATGAGAGGGGTAATGGCCTTAACCGAATTCGGCACATCGAAGAGCCCTACCACCGGCAGGTCCGCAGCCTCCAGGCGAGCATGAACGCGCTCACCGACTGCCCATATCTGAAGTTTTCCCGGGAGAGCCGCCAGCGTCCTGACCGCATAATCGGCTACAATCTCATTAAACTGACCCACCAGTCCCTGGTCTGAACCGAACACTACCGCACCAATGGCACCGGAGTAAGTTCGTCTTTTCCGTTCTGCGGTTACTACTACTGGCGCGCTTTCCCGAAAACAGACACCGAGCCCCAGTTCCACGGTACGATAGTAGTCAGCCAGCGAACTCACCGATTTTTCGTATTGCACGATACTGGAGGATGCCACGGCTTTCATCGTTCGGACGACGGCTTGAAGATCTCCTGCTCTGCTGATCCTTCTGCGCAGACTCTCTGTCGTGTCACTCATGACTTCTCCTTGAGTTCCGAATTTGTTTTTGCCTCATTTTTGGGCCTCCTGCCCGGACTCGGGTTCAGGCCCGGACTGGAAGCTTGCAAGCGCGTTGCGGGCGATCTGGAGAATAGTTTCGCGATCCTTCTCGCTCAATTCTGCGTCGGTATCGAACCGCTCACGAACCTCCATAGGAATGTCCTCTGCAGCTTTTCGCAGAGAGGATTCAGCATCTGTCATCCGGTCAAGCGGTACGCGGTCGAAGAGTTTCGCGGTCAATGCAAGCAGAATGATGATTTGTTCGGGTACGGACACCGGAGAAGATTCCGGCTGCTTCAGGAGGGCACGGATCCGTCGCCCATGCTCTATAATCTTCTGGGTGTTTTCGTCCAGCCTGGCACCGAACCGGGTAAAGGTTTCCAGTTCCTCGAACTGTGAGTAAGCGAGCTTGAGATTGCCCGCTACATTGCGGTAGGCCTCACGCTGCGCTTTGCCGCCCACGCGTGAAACGGATTTGCCGACATCTACTGCGGGCAGCACACCCAGTTCGAACAGAGATGGCGAAAGGTAGATCTGCCCGTCCGTGATGGAAATGAGATTGGTCGGAATATAGGCAGAAATATTCTGCGCTTCGGTTTCGACAATAGGAAGGGCTGTGAGAGAACCGCCACCAAGTTCTTTACGCAGGTGCGTAGCACGCTCCAGCAACCGTGAGTGAATATAAAAAATGTCGCCGGGATAGGCTTCGCGACCCGGAGGACGGCGCAACAAAAGAGAAAGTTCACGGTAGGCACGCGCATGATGGGTGAGGTCATCGTAAACAATCAGCACATCGCGACCCTCTTCCATGAAATACTCCGCAATGGTGGTCGCGGCGTACGGAGCTACATAGGCTAGGCCTGATGGATCGTTGCCCTCGGCCACGACGACGACGGTGTAATCCATCATGCCCTTTTCACGCAGAGTTGCCACGACCCTGGCAACGGCTGAAGCGCGCTGGCCGATGGCACAATAAACGCACAGCACATTATAGTCGCGCTGATTGAGGATGGTGTCAATCGCAATGGTAGTCTTACCAGTCTGACGGTCACCCAGAATCAATTCGCGCTGGCCGCGTCCGATAGGAATGAGTGCATCGATGATTTTAAGGCCGGTCTGGAGAGGCACAGTGACCGGAGAGCGGTCCATAATGTGCGGGCTGGGGCGTTCAATGGGCAAACGCTTGCTGGAGACTACCGGCCCTTTACCATCCAGAGGCTGGCCGAGCGGGTCAATAACGCGTCCAAGCAATCGATCGCCTACGGCAACATCCATAACTCTACCAGTGCGCTCGACTTCATCGCCAGCGTGCAGATGCCAGTATTCGCCGAGCAGAACGACTCCGATTTCGTTCTCATCGACATTGAACGCGATTCCGAAAACCCCTCCAGGAAACTTTACCAGCTCTTCGAAGCCCACACCCGGAAGGCCTGAAACATTGGCGATACCTGTGGACACTGCCTTGATTACGCCCACCTCCCGTGGACTAAGTTGAGGCGTGAATGTTTCCCGTACCTTGCTTATTCCGGCGAACGTGCTGTCGAAGACGCTCTGCAGACTTTCAGGTTCCATGTTCACTGGCTCTTTTGGGGTTTTGGCTCGGATTTAATCTCTTTCTCAGACGCAGGCCCGGGGTTTGGCTCAGTTTCATCGGGTTCAGGCTCAGGCTCGGCTCCGTTTTCAGGTTTGGACTGTTCTTTAAGAAGCTCGTCAACGCCCTTTTCCAGTGACTCAAGATAAGCCTCGAGACTCCACGCTACTTTTTGTCCATTCACAGTTAGTTCGATGCCACTGATAAGATCTGGATCGATCACGAATCTGGTTTGAGCCTCCTTACCAAGAGTTTCCTGTACCGCCCCTTCGATTAAGGCACGCTGTTCGGGTGGAAGGTCAAAGGTCGTGCGAATAAGGATCGGGCTGTCAGGCGAGTTAAATTCCGAGACTAACTGCTCTCTTTCCGTATCTTTTAGCGTGTGCAGTTTTCGAACAAACACATCAACCATACGCTCTTCCAGACTTGCCCCAGCAAGATCCCCCAGCGCTTTTCTTGCAATTGCAAAAACTTCCTGTCGGGCCCGATGACTGATTTCCTGATTTAAGTTCTGTTTATCGTTTCTCAACGTTTCCTGAAGCTTTGAACTCAAGTCGGCGGCGGCCTTTCTTGCTTCATCCATAAGCCGCTGACGTTCGGCTTTAGCTTCTTCCCTCGCCCTGCTCAGGAGCGCAGAGCGCTGCCTGTCGAACTCCTCATTCTTGCGCTTGAATTCAGCTTGCTCTTTTTGGGCTTCTGCTTTTTTCGCGTCTGCGTTTGCGAGTTCATCTGCAATCCGCTTTTCCCGCGCGTCGATGGCGTTGAGAATGGGCCTGTAAAGGAAGCGCTTCAACAACCACACAAGTATGAGGAAATTTAGTACCTGTGCAATGACGGTGAACCAATCGACCAGCATAGGCTTACTTTCCTGTAGTTCAAGCTATTGCGTGGTTCCAGAACGGGTTGGCGAAGATCAGAATCATCGAGACCACGAAACAATAGATGGCTAGAGACTCGATCATCGCCAGACCCACGAACAGAGTCCGGGTGATAGTTGTTGAGGCGTCAGGTTGCTGTGCCAGTGAACTTAGCGCAGTCGCGACCGACCGCCCTTCGCTCAGGGCTGGCCCGATGACCCCTATGCTGATCGTGATGCCGGAGGTGACAATCGATGCCACCGCGATGGTAGTCGTATAAGTATCCATAGCATCTCCTTTTGCAGTTAGCGTTATTGTTTCATTTCAAATAGTATGCTCCGGTTCAGGCCCGGGCTTGTGGGTGCGTGTGGCGGCAGCAATGTAAACTGTGGCCAGGATGCTGAAGATGTATGCCTGCACCATGCCAGTGAGCAGACCGAGAGCAGTCATAATAATCGGAAAGATCAAGGGTGTGATAATTAGCAAAATGCCAAGAATCATCGACCCGCTCATCATGTTGCCGAACAGACGAATAGCCAGAGCCAGCGTGCGGGAGAGTTCGCTGATGATATTAAACGGCAGCATGATCAATGTCGGCTTCGTGTATGATTTGAGGTAGTCTCCTAATCCTTGCTCCTCTATACCGAATATCGGCACTGCGACAAACACACATAACGCGAGCGCTGCAGTTGTTGAGAGCGATCCGGTTGGCGGCTCGTAATCCGGAACGAGAGTAAAGAGAGTGGCCATGGCAATGAAAAGAAAGAGCGTGCCCAGAAAACCGATATACTTCCGCGGTTTACTCAGGCCCACATCTTCAATTTGGTCCAGAATGCCTGTGACAATAATTTCCAGAAGGTTCTGCCAGCGGGAACTTTCCAGACCTGTGGAAAGTTTGCGCGTAATAATTTTTGAGCTGACCGCGAGCACAACCATCAGTACCCAGGTGAACACAATAGTGGCGTTGAGCTTGAGGAAACCGTACTGCCAAAAAACCAGCTCGTCAGGACTAAGTCGCATGAGTGGTCTCCTTTGTCAATTGATTTGGTTCTTCCTCAGGCTGTCGGGTGAGCCGCACCACGATACGACGTGCAATGATAAAACCAAGAAGGCATATGATTAACCTCTCCCAATGGTTGTCCGAGGTAAAATAAAATCCGACCATGACGGTGCTTGTCCTCAATAGCAAGCTGCCGAGGAACCAAAGCGCAGGTTGTTTGGACGAAGGCCCTTTCTGAACCGTCCACCAAAGGCCACCAAAGAAAATCACTCCAAGCAAAAAGCCTGCTGCCAGAGCAAGGATGAGACTCAAAGTTTCACTCATCGTTATCCTCCTGTTCCTCTTTTATTTCCTGGTGTTCTCTGGCCACCCAATGCCACGCATTCAAACAGCCGATGAACAGGCCGATTATCAGCATCATGAGGGTCCAGGAATATCTTCCGGGATAGTGCTCGTCCAGCCAGAGGCCAAGTACCGTGCCCAGAAGCATTGGAATCACCACCGACCAGCCGATAATCCCCATCATGCCCAAGCCAAACCAGACATTCCGCTTGACATTACGTTGTGCTTTGAGTTTGTGAGCTGCCTTGGTACCAACCTGCCCGGCCAGTGTCGGCTCGTTCCTCTGTATTTTCTTTTTCGGTTCTTCAGTCATGATGAAACTCTACGAAGCGGCGAATAAATCCGCTTTCTAATTTCGCCATTGCCGAGCGCATATTCTGCTCGTACTCGTCCATGGCAAGAAACTCCTGTTCCACAGCCTCCCGCAGTTGGCGGAGATCCGTTCCGGCAATGGCATTGCGCACAGAGACCAGCACGTCCTGACCGGTCTTGATCAGGAAGCCTTCGTCGACGGCAACATATAACTCGCCCTCAGACTCGTTTTCGTAGATAAGAATCCCAGGTTCCAGGGCCGCAACGCAATCCAATCGGTGAGGCAAGAGTCCAAATGAACCGGAAGGGGTCTCTGCGACTACGCGGGATACGTCTTTCTTCTCGGCGAAGATCCGGAAAGGCAGGAGAATCTTAAGATTCATGAGTTCTGGTTTCATTTTGGCCTCCGGTTGAGGTTTTGGCTTTCGCTTCGTCAATCGCCCCGATCATATAGAGCGCACTTTCAGGGTAGTCTTTGAATTCGTCGCGCAGAATGCGTTCACAGCCATCGAGTGAGTCCTTGAGACTGATGAATTTGCCTTTGAAACCGGTAAACTGCTCAGTGGTGAAAAACGGCTGTGTGAGGAATCGCTCCAGCCTGCGGGCGCGGGCGACAATATTGCGGTCTTCCTGAGACAGCTGTTCCAGGCCGAGCATGGCGATGATATCCTTGAGTTCCGAGTATTGCGCGAGCGTCTGCCTTATTTCCTGGGCCAGGCTATAATGCCGTTTCCCTATGATGCCAGGCGTGGCCATTTTGGAACTTGACTGCAACGGATCAATGGCCGGATAAAGTCCCTCACTTGCCCTTTTGCGTGAAAGAACGATAGACGCCGAAAGATGTGAGAATGTGTGTACCGCCGCAGGATCAGTGAAATCGTCCGCAGGTACATACACGGCTTGAATTGACATGATGGCTCCGGCGTCCGTGTTTGAAATACGCTCCTCAAGCCCGGACAATTCCGTGCCCATTGTTGGCTGGTAGCCCAGGCGTGAAGGCATCTGCCCCATCAAGCCGGACACTTCCGAGCCGGCCTGGATGAACCGGAAAATGTTATCGATAAGCAACAGCACGTCGAGGTGCTCATCGTCCCGAAAATACTCTGCCATTGTCAGTGCTGCATGACCCACACGGAAACGGGCGCCTGGTGGCTCATTCATCTGGCCGAACACCATGACCATATTCGGGAGCACACCTGCAGCCTTCATGTCGCGGTAAAGCTCCTCCCCTTCACGGCAACGCTCGCCTATGCCGCAAAATATGCTTACTCCCTGGTGATGCTTGACCATATTATGAATCATCTCGGTTAGCAACACCGTCTTGCCCACGCCCGCCCCGCCGAACAGGCCAGCTTTGCCGCCACGCTCGAGTGGCACGAGCACATCGATAACCTTAATTCCTGTCTCGAAGACCTCGGATCTGGTGGATCTCCGTGAAAGCGGCGGGGGAGCCTGGTGGATTGTACGCCATTTTACATCTGAAGGTGCAGGCTTGCGGTCGATAGCATTTCCAAACACGTCGAACATTCGCGAGAGAACTCCCCTGCCGACAGGCGCTTTTAACGGCCCGCCCGTATCTTCCACAGCCATACCCCGGGCGAGACCTTCTGTAGGGGTTAGTGCAATCCCTCGGACGCGGTGAGTGTCCAGATGGGTCAAAACCTCAATGGCTATTTGTTTCTCTTTTCCTACACGCAGCAACGAGTAGATGGGGGGCAAATGTTCTTCAAAACGTATATCTACGATACTGCCACGCACCGAGACGACTTTGCCGAGATCCGAGGGATTATTTTTATTTCCCATCTGGTCATTAACAGCTTCTGTCATGTTTTCCTCGTACCCTTTCACTTTTGAAGTACCCTTTTCCGGGGCGTAACTTGTGAGGGTCAAGGGCATAGAGAATTAACATTCAATTTAGTGCCACAAAAAACACAGTGAGCAGAAAATGATAAAGAGAATATAGAATGGTATCGGTTTTCAGGCAATACCGCAGGGTATACATCGCCTTATCAACCCTGTTTTTACCGGTGAATATTTTTACCGGTCAATGTTTTTACCGGTCAATGTTTTTACCGGTCAATGTTTTTACCGGTCAATGTTTTTACCGGTCAATGTTTTTACCGGTAAGTTATTCATTGGTTTGTTCCCCTTTCCCATAAAGAAATATATCATTTAAATATATTAATTTGACTTGATATATTTTCCTGATCCTGTCTACCGCAAAAGAGAATTTAGAATTGAATATCCTATATTCCACAGTATTTTTTTGAAAATAATATTTGCGCTGGCTCACCCCGCTGCAAGCAACGGGTATGTTCGCGCCACAGCTTCAGATTCCGTAAAAGGAAACAATAACCCTGATACGATTTAGTTCGAGCAGAAGTTAACAAACAAAAAAATGGAATTGATAAATCGTATTATAAACGGTTCTCGAGAAGTTTCCCTGCCCGCACCAAGCTGCGGGGTATTCGACTGAAATAAAAAGAAGAAATGAGGCAATCCTCATTTAACTTTTACAGTTTTTGAAGAAACCAATTTTCCTTGAGCATTATACAAATACGCAGCATCGCCTTTGTTATTCCAAATGAATGAATATTTATTCCAATATAGCGTGCTTCCGGAGTTTTTACCAGTTCCGCTTCTGAGAGTTACCGAAGATTTGGATTTTAACGTATATGAAGAAAAAGTATAGGTGTGCTTCGCACCCACGTCCTTGATTTTCCAACCTTTCAGATTTACTGATGTCTTTCCCCCATTTGTAATTTGAACATATTCTTGATACGGTTTTTCACCGGAACCTCCAACATCTAAAGCACTGATATAAGCCGAGCTGGTCGAACCACTTGTCTTATCCGTGGCACCCAGAACAAAAGGAATGGTACCCAAAACTAAACACATAGCCAAAAAGATAACAACTATTCGATTTTTAGACATCTAATCACCTACAATAAATTACTACCCTAAAACAGCACAACTGTTACATAGTACAGAACTTAACTCTTTCGATTTTATAAAAAAATGAAATTAGAAAAACGATGTTAACCACCAGCAGCAACGGAAGAACGATTAACGTAAGCCTTCAAAGTGGATTCAACAGTTCTGATCAGAAACACCGAGGATAACCAGAGAAACAGGAATTCCAAGCAACTGTATCGATCTATTTTCTCGCTAAAGACAGCCTCTTGGAGAGCCTGCAGGGCCTGGCAGGGTACAATTTAACCTGCTTTCGGCAGGTGCGGCATTAAAAAGTAGAATAATTCCCTTGATGCCGTTTTTGAATATTAGCTAACTATATATTGGGTTTAAAGTTGGTTAACGTGTGGCTCAACTCCCACGACATATATAAGTACTGAATCATTTTTTCATAGAAGTTTTGTATGAGAAATTAATAATTGGTCATATGTAAACCTAACAACTGCACACAATTATGGAGCATTATTTCAAAATCGTTATCAGCAAAAATATTGAAAATTGATTGTCGACCTGCCGAATGTAGGATTTAATACTCACCCCGAAGGAAAGAGCAGTGTCGATCCCTTCAAGGTTGGATTTTAAGGAAAAGAGTGTAGCAACCAGAGCATACCTGAACAGAAAAAGCACAAGGGGAAGTCCAGGTATATTCCGGAGTACAGTTTCATTTAATCCGGAAATGAGCACAAAGATGTCTGTAAGAAGTACGAGTCCCCTATGATCAGAAGGCCTGGGGGAATTTTTTCCTTTCATGCAGGCCATCCGGCTTGGAGCCAAAAAAGGATATATTTATCCAGTTTCTTTGAGGAGTTAACTATTTTTTTCGAATGCGTTGGTAGTGTTGCAAATTTGCTATAAATTCTCTTTTCAATAACGCACAGTTTTTATGGTAAAACCTGCGTATATTCTCATTTTTCAGCAAAATTGTTGCAAAGGTGCAGAAACGACCAAACTCTAAAATTTTATTAAATTTAAAACTTATTGAATTTTACAAAGTGAGTATACAATAGTGCATAGAGCGTTTCTCCACAGCTATATATATAAATCATACGGATATTATTTATATCATAAAAAGGAGACCACACCAAAATGCGAGAGTTTACTGTCATTATCGAACAGGATGAAGACGGGATTTACATAGCTTCAGTTCCAGAACTTCCGGGATGTCATACTCAGGCTGAAACACTTGACGAAGTGAACTACCCCACCCTGCCTGATGGCGAGGACGGAGCTTCCTTCGAGTATTTACGTCATTTGAGGATAAGATTCTGGGAATCTCACCGACATCGGCAAACCTGTTTGTCGAAGATTATCAACAAATTGTTGATAGCTTGTCCACAAAGCATTTTGTGATAGGAACTTTGACATGATATTGATAGCCGAATTTCTATCTCTATCAATACAATTTCCACAATCACATGACATAGTTCTTTCCCAAAGAGGCATTTCGTGTTTCTTTCCGCAAACATAGCACTCTTTAGAAGTATAGCTTTCATCAATTTTTATTACCTTTTTACCTATAAGTTCAGCTTTATAGGTCAAAAATTCGATGAAGCGAGATAAATAACCTTGATTTTGGGTTGATCTGTTCATAGCTCGTTTTCTTTTTCCTTTAAGTTTTTTGGATTGAGCCATATTTTTGACTTTCAGATCACCAACAATAATAGTATTAGCTTTAGTATTGTTGACCATTTTCTTTGAAAGTTTATGTTGGAAATCGCTGAGTTGATTAGATTTCTTCTTCTCCATTTTTCGGTAAACACCATGCAACCTAACCCATTGTTTACTTTTCTTTTTACAATGATCTCTTTTAGATTTGATTGAATCGATTTTTGGTTGCCAATGTTTATCTGATCTCGGAGTTTTAACTTCAAAGAATTTCCCGTTTGAATTTACGGCTGTTACTATTTTTGTTATTCCGGCATCATTAGCCTGATACAAACCATTATCAAAATAATCAGGAGTAGCTACTTCATACACAACAGAAATATAGAAATCTCCCTTACCGTAAAGAGGATCATCATTATAGATTTCTATTTGTTTTATATTCTCAAACTTTTTCTTTACATCAAAAACAAGTTCAGTATCGTTGACTTTGTGAGTAAAGCACATATAATTTCTTGCTTGATAGAACCCACTTTGATTATAAGGAATTGTTTGAAAGAATTTATGACTTTTGAAATTCGGAGGACGGGCTTTAGTATCTCCATTTTTGATAAGAGCAAAAAATGATTTATAATTAGCATCAAGTTTTTTGAGAATTCCTTGAAGAACTTTTGAATAAACTATTTTGTATTCAGGATTATTTTTCTTGAATTCCGGTAGTTTGTTCTGTTGCTCCACGTATTTGATGCTTTTATTTTCGTTTTTCCATGCATCTTTTCTTTCAGCTAAAGCTAGAT